>CAIQOG010000129.1 GCA_903873355.1 uncultured Bacteroidales bacterium | reverse complement strand
GCAAGAGAAATGCCAATAAAAGCATTGTTATCATCAGCTGTTTTTGTTAAAGGTGCACCTCCACATTGAACTGCTGAACCACCAATATAGTTACCCGTTACCGTATTTGATGCACTTGTAACACCAATAACAGTAATAGGAGTAGAATTACTACCATTTGGAACAATGGAAGCAGTTTCGTAAAAACTATTGCCCGATACTGTCCAATTTGTAGTGAAAGTAGTGAGATAGATGGCACGTGAACTGGTCAAAGCTCCCGACAAACAATTAACAAATTCATTGTTTGAAATCGTATTTAGGTTGTTGTTTGCTACCGAACCGGCAGAAAGAATAGAAATTTGAGGTCTCTTGGCATCATTCGCATTTGTGAATAAATTATTACTAACCGTGTTGTTGCTGTTATTGTTTGCAACAAACATCAAAGTAGCGCGGTTTTCAGTGGTTGAAGAACCTTTTAGGGTACAGTATTTTATCGTGTTATTTGAAGAACCATTATCGATTCTTAGAGTCGTTGCTTGTGTCAAATCCAGACCGCCCGTATTGGTTATGGTCAAGTCACGGGTACTGCCTGTTGCATTCAACCGTCCATCAATAGTTACATGACCTGCACCATATAACTTAATTAAGACACCTGATAAATCTCCACCAATTGTTTTTCCGGTTACCGTTGGATAGATGTTCATTGAAGTCCATGCACTGGCATTTAATTGAGCTGTAGCGGTTTCAGTAACATTATCAATAATCTGCAAGGTTATGACACCTGTGAAAATACCACCTGTATTAGCATTTATATCGGTAAAGGCTGCACCTAAGTTTACATAATCGGCACCCGTAGCACCTACTGTTTTGGTAACATCGGCTTTGGCCGTCCAGGAGAAAAGACCTACCAAGAGAGTCATCGAAAGAAAGAGGTTTTTTTTGTTCATGATAATGATTTTTTAAAGATTAATTTTTAAAAAGATTTTTGAATAATTAAAATAGATGGTAATTTCTATTTTAAGAATACAACTGCCATTTTTTCACTTCAATAAAAGCAATTGTATTCTTGGAAAATCATCGTTTCTTATGGTTTTTTTCTTAAATAACCTAAGCCGAACTAATAACTACATAATAAATTTGCATGCATTCCCATTAATTCGGATTATGTACACGCCTTTTTTCAAATTGCGTGAGTAGAAGCCGGTAGCTTTTGTTTTTTCTATCATTTGACCACTAATGCTGTAAAGTTCAATAATAGCTTCGTTTTCAAACGATGCGTGAATACCCGTTGTGGTATGTGCTAATTTATACGGTAATTCCAGTTTAGTATCATTGATTCCGGCTACTCCGTTGGGATCAAGAGCTCCCATAGTTGGAATCGCAGGTCTGGTTTTTCCCAGATAATCGCTAAGAATACCGGTAGTTGCATCCGCTTTAAGTGTTGTAGCAGAGATTGCGTAATCAGTTGCCAATGGATTGGTAGCACCTAAATATGAAAAACCGGGGTCTATAGCCTTACTATTTGCATCCTGACCTGACACTATTGGAAGAGCCGTCATATCAGATCCATAATAACCTAACACACTCGCGTCACCAGATACTGAATAATCATTGTTATCACAGGTCAAAGAACCCAAAGGTGCTGCACCAAAAAAGCCATAATGTAAACTCGTACTACCCGTGGTAGCCCGGGTGCTTACCATTAAGTTATTTTTCACATTCATATTATATACAGTAGCTCCGTCTAAACGGACACAATACGATTTGGTATTTGGATTTGGGGTTAGAGTACCACCACTAATATAAATAGTATTAAAATACACATTGGTGGTGGATGTGTTGGTTTTTGTACTCCAGTTATAGATACCCATCAGGTCACAAGCATAAGCACCACCTAATGTGATAATATTGTTTGAGTAGGTAGAAGTGGCGGTATCATCATAACCTTCGATAAGAATACCAACCATTTGTGCCTTATTAGTATTAGTACTGTTTGGAGAGTTTAGATTATAAATAAAATTCCCGTTTACATTATTAGCACTTCTGTTACTCAGAATTCCTCTGACAGTACTATTTGAATTTGCAGCATTGGTGATATTAGCAATAGTATTCCCACTAACTGTATTGGTTCCGGCAACACCGTAGTTTTTTATTCCAACAAGTGAATGAGGTTTAAGCGTAGCTGTTGAACTTGCATTGATACTATTTGCCGTTTTTAGACTTCCGATGATGTTATTATTTATCGTGGAGCTACCGGTACTTACATTGTAAATTCCATTAAAAAGAGTTTGAACCGAATTTGTGGTTATGGATCCAATCTTATTATTGCTGCAACTACCGCTTATTGAATCACAAAATGATATACCATTTATGATTGCAGCTCCGGTTCCGCCACCGGTATAGACAATAGAACCAGTACCGGTAGTAGCACCAACAGTATTCCCGTTGACATTTATTGCTTTTGACCAAATCTCAATGCCCGTCCACATTGCACTGGCGGAATTGCTCCAATTGATGTTTTTAATGGTATTATTTTGAACAATACTTGCAGGAGTATTAGCTACTTTTAGATAAATAGCCGTGAAGCCATTATCTCCACCGTTTGTTTTCGTCAGTACTGTGCCACCACATTGTGCCGCTGTGCCACCAATCCAATTATCTGAAACAAGGAAGCCTGTACCAGTATTATTAATATAGATAGCATTAAAATTTTTATTTGCAGTACCTCCTGCAAAGCTGGTTGTTTCATAAAAACTGTTTCCGCTTATTGTCCAGGCACTATTCCCTGCACCAATGCCTACTCCGTAACCACCTCTGTCTAAAAGCCAAAAATTTGAAAACTCATTGTTAATAATTGAATTATTCGTAGACATAAAACCTTTAGTGACATCATTCCAGGAGAATATGGCTTGGTAGGATCTCTTTGCATCACTGGCACTCGTAATTAAATTATTACTGATCATGTTGTTTGCATTTCCGTTAACTTTAGTAGCAACGGCAAAATTAATTGTCCCTACGTAAGAAGTTCCTGAACCCTTGATTATACAGTATTTTATAGTATTATTCGAAGCACTATGAGTTAAATTAATGGTAGAAGGTTTTGTTAAATCAGCACCACCTGTATTGGTGATGGTTAAGTCGCGGGTAGTCCCGGTTGCATTCAATCGTCCATCAAAAGTTACGTTAGTTGTACTATCAAGTTGAATTAAATTTCCGCTGATATCTCCACTAATGGTTTTACCGGTAACAGTTGGGTAAATGTTCAGGGCTGTCCAATTCGTGTTCGATGCTTTGATTTGTGCAGTAGCTGTTTCCGTGGTATTATCCACAATTTGGAGTGTAATAACGCCACTGAATACCCCTCCAACATTGGCATTGATGTCATCAAAGGCTGCTTTCAGAGTTGCATAATTGCCCCCAATGGTTCCAACGGTTTTAGTTACATCGGCTTTTGCTGACCAGGAAATAAGACCTACTAAGAGCGTCATAAAAAGAAGAAGTTTTTTTGTACTCATAATAATTGATTTTTAAGGGTTAATTTAAAGAGTTATTTATTTGTGTTGATTCTGATTACTTTCATTTTAGCTGAGTCGCCAATAAATGATTTTGCTTTTTTTTCAACAACGATTCCTGTTGATTTTTTAGGATTTTCATTGGTCACTGCATTTGCTGATGAATTTGATTTATTATTTTTGATTACTATTATATTTCTGCCTTGTATAGAATAGCTCACTTTTTGACCCACCAAAATTTGTTTTACTGCTTCGTTGATCGGTTTATTTTTAAGTTTGACTGTAATTTTCCGTTGCGTATCTATGTCTTTTACCTCATAAACAAATGAATATCCGGTTTTTACTTTTAAAGTCTGGATAGCTTCTCTTACCGTAATATTACTTAAATCAAGTGTAATGCATTGAGAGAATACAGTTGCTGAAAAGCAAAAGAATGCCAATGACAATAAAATCACCTTCAATGTTTTCATCATAATATTGACAGTTTAAAATATTTAAAATCTAATAGATTGAATAACAACTCACTTATGGAATTTCAAGATAAATGTACCTGAATTTTTCAAATGGAAATTAATATGTTTGCGTTTGATTTATATTCTATTCATCATAAGTACCAGTATTAGTAAGGCAGATAATTTTACTGATAGGGTAGTGAAAAAGACGTTTTTTTTAGAAAAAGCTGTAAACTAAACTGTAACATTGTGTGATAAGGATTTATACTCGTCAAAACATTTCATTTCACAGTCAATATCTCATGTTGTGTCTGGTCATTACTATTTCTGCCAATCCAAATATCAAAATCGCCGGACTCAATGACTGTTTTCATGTTTTTGTCCAAAATAGCTAATTCATCAGTGGAAACTGAGAAAGTTACCTTCTGCACTTCTCCTGACTTGAGTTCTATTTTTTGAAATCAATAAGTTTCTTTTTGGACTGCGTAAAAGTTGCCACTTTATCGTGGATATAGAGCTGTACGACCTCTTTTCCCGCTTCATTTCCTGTATTTGAAATATTAATTGAAACTTCCAATGATTCATTTTTAGAAATCATTTTTTTAGAAAGCACCATATTACTATACGAAAATGAAGTATAACTCAACCCAAAGCCAAAGGGATATAATGGCTCAGCATCAACATCTACATAACTGTTGTAACTAGGGCGACCACTCATTCGGTCGGAATAAAACAACGGAATTTGTCCACTCTTTTTAGGGAAAGTTGTCGTTAAATGTCCGCTGGGATTTGTTTTCCCAAAAAGAACATCGGCTAGGGAATTTCCGGCTTCTGTACCCGGATGCCATGCCAACAAAATAGCATCGGCATATTTTTCAATTTCGCTCAATACCAAAGGGCGACCATTGAAAATAACGACTATCACATTATGTCCACTTTCTTTCAATTGTTTGATTTGTTCAGTTTGTCCCCAGGGCAAGGTTATTTCGGAATGACAATGATTTTCGCCAAACATATTACCGGATTCGCCCACACAAACAATTACAGTCTTGGAATTCAAGGTTTGCGGCTCTGCTGAATAACTGATTTCAACTCCTTTGGGTAGATTTTGAGTGAGGCCATCCAGTACGGTTATCACATCTTTCTTATCTCCATTGCCTGTCCACCAACCAAGTACATCTTTATTATTAGCCCATTCACCAAGCAAAGTGATATTCCCGGAATTTTCTTTAATGGGTAACACATCGTCATTTTTCAACAATACCATACTTTCACTTGCTGCCTTTCTTGCTAAAGCTCTGTTTTCAGTGCTTAGTTGTGACGCTGATTCTTCCCCTTCGATGGTATATGGGTTTTCAAATAGTCCTAATTTGAACTTGATACGCAGCAATCTTTTAACAGCTTCGTCAATTATTTTTTCGGAAAATCGTTTTCCGTTGACCTCTTTCGCTAATGTGCTGTAGCAAAGTGTTTTCATTTCCATATCAGTTCCTGCTGATAAAGCGGCAGCAGCAGCTTGTGCATCCGTTTCAGCAATTCCATGTGCTTTAAGTTGAGCAATAGCCTTCCAATCACTAACAACAAAGCCCTTAAAACCCCATTCTTTACGAAGCACCTGGTCGAGCGTGAAAGGATTAGCCGCAGCCGGTAATCCGGAAATGTCATTGAAAGCTGACATAATGGATACTGCTCCCGCATTTATACATTCTTTGAAAGGTGGCAAATAAGTTTCTCGCAATGCACGTTCGGATAATTCTGTAAATTGATAATCGCGGCCACCAATCGCTGCACCATAGCCAACGAAATGTTTGACACAGGCTCCAATTGAATACTTTACCGTTAAATCAACACCTTGGTATCCTTCCACCATTGCTTTTCCAAAACGCCTATTCAACAAGACATCTTCGCCCGAACCTTCCGAAATCCGTCCCCACCGAGGATCTCTGGCAACATCTACCATTGGACTAAATGTAAGGTCAATACCTGAAACAGAAGCTTCACGTGCAGCAACTTGTGCCGTTTTTTTTGCCAGTTCAATATCCCATGATGCAGAAAGTGCCAGTGGTGTAGGAAAAATAGTTTTATAACCATGAATAACATCGAATGCAAAAATAATTGGAATTCCTAATCGGCTTTTTTCAACTGCCAAAGTTTGTAATTCATTTCGCATTTTCACAGATAATGGATAAGAACGAACAACACAAAAAGCACTTATCTTTCCTTTCATTATGTCTGAGTGCATTGATTCATCATCAATTTCAAGTGCTGGCATATTTAATTGACCTAACTTTTCTTCTAAAGTCATTCGTTGAAGCAGGTCATTCACTCTCTGTTCAGTAGGTTGTTTGGCATCTTTGAATTTTGCCAATGAAACTTTGTTTACCCCTGAAACAAGAGTAAAAGAAGATATAATAAAAATTGAAATTTTTAGTAGATTTCTCATTTAGGATATATAAATATGAGTCAATGCATTACAGATTATGTGAATTTAGTTTAGCACGAAAATATCACAAAACTCTTTTGGGATAATAATATCTTTATTGGATTCAATGCTCAAACCACTGAACAATCCTTTTACTTTGCCAGTAAACTGCAATCTGACTGTGGCATCGTTATCTTGTAAATTACGAATGACAATAAAATTCATTTTTCCGTTTTGAGAAAGCTTTTTCACCCATACTTTTTCGACATTGGATTTCAAAACTTGTTCAACCTGACTATCTTGCATTAGTTTTCTAAGAAATACGTTAAAACTTTTACTGTTTTTTTCGCTAGCTTCTCCAATGTTCGTTCCGCAATAATAAACTTTTCCATCTCCTATTTTTTTAGAGATGATGCTTGGATAATCATCACTAAATCTACCGAGAACGTTGGCATCGGATGCTTGTAATTTGGCAAAACGCCATGCTCCCAATAAAATGGAACTATCTTTCATGGTGATAGGAACATATAAACCACCATCTGCAGTTGAGTTTTTAAGTTGATTATTCTGTTTCTCATTGAATTTCAGGAGGTAGGTTGAGCTTGTTTCCACCTCTTTAATTCCCCACTTTTTATCTAGTCCAAATCCCGGAACAACATAACTATGCCGTCCTGTATTATCATTATAGCCACCCAAATGAGCTTCAGAAAGTAATACACCACCTTTTCTTACCCAACTATCTATGGCAGCAGCCTCCTGTTGGGTGAGATAATAGCAAGATGGCATGATAAGTACTTTTATGTTATTGAGGTTGTCAAGCTTTCCGCTATTCACATAACAAAAATTATAACTGTGATTAGAAAGAAAATTGGTATAAGCACTAATGGAACTTGTATACGATTTAAAATTCCCGAATGTACAGTAGTTGAAAACCTCATTTTTCATACTCTTCCATATAGCCACATCAGGTTTATCTGCACTACTTTTCATCAACAATTCTGTGTATGGTTTAAAGGTCTTCCAAAAAGATTCTACTGCATTAGTTACCACTCTGTCCGATCCATCAGGGTTGACTAGTCCCCAAGCTGGTGACTCAATTCCCAATAGTTCCGGACGGTACTGCCAGAACAAAAATCCTTTAATTCCCATAGCCATCTGAGGAAGTAAGTCGTTGAGCAAGTCGTTGAGAGTTACAACAGATTGATGATAAGCTATACTTCCACCATTGATAAAGTTCTCTGCGGCATAACAAATCTTGCCCTCACCCGCTGATAACATTTGGATAACTCGTTGATTATTACCCATACTGGCGGCAAAAACATCACAAAGTTTTGCAACTTCAAAATCATTCACACAGGTTGTTACCGAATTGAAAGCGGTAGCGGTATTTGGTGTTACATGCAGGTAACTTACACGTTTAGGATCCAGCTCTTTGGTCATTTCCAATCTCCATTTTGCCTCCCTTGTCATGACATAACTATGAAAATCACACCAATCAACAAAATCCTTAATAGTTGAGGCAGATCTTGGCAGCTCAAGTTCATCCCAATTTGAGTAATTTCTGCCCCAAATATCATTTAACTTCTCTATTGTAGTATATTTTTCTTTAAGCCAAGCAGTAAATGCCTTTTTACAATGAGGACAGTAACATCTTAATTTTTCAACAGCACCAACATCACTCGTATGAGAAAATCCTGGTTCACTCCACACATCCCAAAAAGCTAAGTTCTTATGTTTTTTAAGATGCAGAATTGACTCCCTGAAAAATTTCTGACGTTCAATGAGTGCTCCCGGATTATTTAAACAAGGTCCGGGATTACCACCTATTTGGCGGGCTTGTGTAGTCTCAGACTCACAAGAATGTCCATCATTTCTTATTTGTATGGCATCAGGATACATATTATACAACCATATAGGAGCCACATTGCAGATTACATTGATGGTCACCCTGAGTTTATACTTTTCAGCAATATTCATTAATTCATCAATATCGTCGAAGTAGAACTTATCAGGAGCCACATGATTCCAACGCCACTGTAGCCAAAATTTTACATCCGTAAAGCCCAACTCCGACATCCGCTTTAAATCAGCATCCCAGTTTTCCCTGGAAGGTGTCGGTGTCCGATAATATTGTGCACCCCAAAGAAATGGAAAGCTAAGATTTCTATCGGTAGTCAAAGTTACTTCTCCAACACCTTGATTGTATAAAGCACTTTGAGATAAAACGTTTGTGTTGTTCAGCAAGCAAATAAATAAAATAAAGTAAATTGTGTTTTTCATATTATGTAATATTTATGGTTCTTAGTTTAGCTTTCTATACCATGCTAATCTTTCCAATGGCACTTCAATTTTCTTTTTAACAGGACCAATTACAATACTGCCATCATCACCTTTCCATTTACCTTTAGGAAAAATCACTTCCCGAGCCCGCAATCCTTTTTTAGTTACCGGAGTAACCAAAATATTATCGCCTATCAGATACTGATCTTTTATTTCTTCATATCCCATTCTAGGAAAAACATATTCCATATTACGCAGAATAGGTTCACCTGTTTTAGCAGATTGTTTGGCTAATTCCAGAATTTCAGACCCCATTTTGGTATGGAGGTTGGCCATTTTTCTACAAATCTCAAGATTTTCCTTGCTTAATACTCTCCAAGGAGCAGCGGAAAATTGCATCATTGGCATTAATGCACTTACTTGTGCAGAACGTACCACTAGTTCTTCATCCAATACCGATAAATCTTTAAATGACACTAAATCACCACCCCCAATCATATCAGGACAACCAAAAGGATGACCTATTAATCCCAATGCTATCATATCAGGAATTAAAAGTTGTAAGTCGTCCCAGGTATGAAACTTGTCGCGTAATCGTTGAGCAATGGGTTGACCAGCCATTTTCCAGGTATCTTTCACTTCACTGAGTGGAAAATCGAGTCCAATTTTTGCATACAATTCGCTTTGCTCATTGGGTATTATATCGTTTATGGAATAAAGTCCATCGTAATATTTGGGATTACCACCATCAACCTTAAAACCATCAATTCCGTATTTGTCCACAAGGTTCTTCAATTGACTTGTAAGCCATGTAGTTGCATTGGGGTTGGAAAAATCCAGTAATCCACTGTAACCATTCCACCATTCTACAATGGCAGGTTTTGTTTTTTCCTTATCAGCAAAAATTAATGATTTATTAGCTGCCAATTGCCGAAAATTTGGGCTATCTGATGAAACAAATGGAACAATCCAAAGCATTACTTTGAAGCCCATTTTATGCAATTTATCAACCATCTCTTTGGGATGCTGAAATCGGGTACCCGAAAATTCCCATGTACCGTAATATTCCTGCCAATTATCATCAATCATCAATACACCAGTTGGAAATCCGTTGTCAACTATCGCCTGAGCATATTTCAAAATATCCTTTTCATTTTGATTATATTGAAGTTCAATCCAGGTATTGTACTGAGGGTTTGTAAAGAAAAGCGAATCAGGAATTTTACCGGTAGCAGAAAAAAATTGCTTGCTCACATAGTTGTATGCCGTTTTTAGAGATTCTCCACTTTTGCCGCTTATAACTTCTGCACCGCTGGCTTCAACGTTAATTTTGCCTTTTGAGAATTCAATATTCAAGGGTTTCTCACTCCAAATAAACCGACCTTTATTGGAAATAAATAATGGTTGAGATTGATTTCCCTTGCAATTTGCATACTGATTATATACAAAAGTATCCTGATTATAAGGCATTTTTGGACCATCTACTACTGCTCCGCCCCACCATTTTTCATTTTGCAACAGCATAATCTCTTTTTTTGTTTCAGAAGGATT
>CAIQOG010000128.1 GCA_903873355.1 uncultured Bacteroidales bacterium | reverse complement strand
CAGCACCGGAGGTCGTAGAATGGCAGGAGCGCGCTCATTGTGGCGTGCTAACGGAATGACAAATGAGCAAATGGGTAAACCGATTATTGCTATTGTCAACTCATTTACTCAGTTCGTACCCGGACACGTTCATTTGCACGAAATTGGTCAGAAAGTAAAAGCAGAAATAGAAAAACTGGGCTGTTTTGCAGCCGAATTCAATACCATTGCTATTGACGATGGAATTGCTATGGGTCATGACGGTATGCTTTATTCATTACCTTCACGAGACCTGATTGCCGACAGTGTTGAATATATGGTAAATGCTCACAAGGCTGATGCCATGGTTTGTATCAGCAACTGCGATAAAATTACGCCGGGTATGCTTATGGCTGCCATGCGATTGAATATTCCCTGTGTATTTGTTTCGGGAGGACCAATGGAAGCAGGTGAATTGGATGGAAAACATCTTGATTTGGTGGATGCTATGGTGCAGTCGGCTGATGAAAGTGTATCTGACGAACAGGTAAAGAAAATTGAAAATGCCGCTTGTCCAACCTGTGGTTCATGTTCGGGGATGTTCACAGCAAACTCCATGAATTGTCTGAATGAAGCAATTGGTTTGGCTTTGCCGGGTAACGGAACAATTGTTGCTACACATTCTAACCGTACACAACTTTTTGTTGACGCAGCTAAATTGATAGTGGAAAATGCCAATAAATTTTACTTCGAAGGTGATAATTCAGTTTTACCACGTTCAATTGCAACCCGCGAAGCATTTCTGAATGCTATGACGCTGGATATTGCCATGGGTGGTTCTACCAATACGGTTTTGCATATTCTGGCAATTGCACACGAAGCTGAAGTGGAGCTGACAATGGATGATATGGATAAACTTTCTCGTGTTACTCCTTGTTTATGTAAAGTTGCACCGAATTCGCAGAAATATCATATTCAGGATGTAAATCGTGCAGGTGGAATTCTGGGAATTTTGGCAGAATTAAGTAAAGGGGATTTGGTAAACAAATCGGTTTATCGTGTCGACGGACTGACATTGGGACAAGCCATTGAACAATATGATATTACGGCTCAGACAGTTACTGCCAAAGCCATTGAAATATATAAAAGTGCACCCGCACGTAGTTTTAACCTTGTAATGGGCTCCCAAAGTGTTCAGTATCCCGAGTTGGACGGCGATCGAGTTGGAGGTTGTATCCGCAGTGTGGAACATGCTTACACCAAAGATGGTGGATTAGGCATTCTGAAAGGGAACATTGCACAGGACGGATGCGTTATAAAGACTGCCGGTGTTGACGAAAGTATCTGGAAATTCAGTGGACCTGCCAAAGTATTTACGTCGCAAGACAGCGCTTGTACAGGAATTCTGAGTGGAAAAGTGGTTGCCGGCGATGTGGTGGTGATTACACACGAAGGACCAAAAGGCGGACCGGGAATGCAGGAGATGCTTTATCCGACTTCGTATATCAAATCGAAACATCTTGGAAAAGAATGTGCGTTGATAACTGATGGTCGTTTTTCTGGTGGAACTTCGGGTCTGTCTATCGGACATGTTTCTCCCGAAGCAGCTTCAGGTGGAAATATCGGATTAATCGTGGATGGTGATATTATTGAAATTGATATTCCAAACCGCACCATTAATGTAAAAGTAAGTGAGGAAGAATTGTTGAAACGTCGCGAAGTTGAATTGGCACGTGGCAAGGATGCATTCAAACCCAACGATAGAAATCGTGTCGTTTCAAAAGCCCTTCGTGCCTACGCCAGTCTGGTTAGTTCTGCCGATAAAGGTGCTGTGAGAATGATAGATTAGAGAGGCCCCTAAATCCCCTATAGGCGACTTTTAGGTTGGTTGGTAACTTTTTGATTTGTGAAGAATATATTCATCTTGCTTTCTTAAGTCCCCTTTAGGGGATTTAGGGGCTATTTAAATCTTATGGAAACAAAAACTAAAATAACAGGCGCACATGCTTTTATGCAGGCGCTAATAGAAGAAGGTGTTGATACCATTTTCGGGTATCCGGGCGGAGCGATTATGCCCGTTTTCGATGCACTTTACGATTACGATAAACATATCAATCATATTCTTACACGTCACGAACAGGGTGCAACGCATGCTGCACAGGGTTATGCACGTGTTTCGGGAAAAGTTGGTGTTGCGTTGGTAACTTCAGGTCCGGCTGCAACTAATGCCGTTACCGGAATTGCAGATGCCATGCTCGACAGTACACCGATGGTGGTTATTGCCGGTCAGGTTGGTGCTTCTTTGCTGGGAACAGATGCTTTTCAGGAAATAGATGTGGTAGGTATCACACAGCCCATTACCAAATGGGCGTATCAGATACGTCGTCCTGAAGATATAGCATGGGCGGTGGCTCGTGCATTTTACATTGCACGCAGTGGTCGTCCGGGTCCTGTGGTATTGGATTTTGCAAAAAGTGCACAAATTCAGGAAGTAGAATTTGACTATAAACCCTGCACTTTTATTCGCAGTTATTTGCCTATACCTGAAGTTCAGCCTTCACAGATTGAAGCTGCTGCTGCATTGATAAATGGTGCTAAGAAACCGTTTGCATTGGTTGGTCAGGGAGTTATTTTGGGAAATGCTGAAAAAGAATTGTTGGAATTTCTTGAAAAGGCCAACATTCCTGCTGCCTGGACATTGTTGGGGTCTTCAGCTATGCCAACTGACTTTCCTTTGAATAAAGGATTTTTAGGTATGCATGGAAATGTTGCTCCAAATAAAAAAACCAATGAATGTGATGTGCTGATTGCCATCGGAATGCGTTTCGACGACCGAGTTACCGGTGATTTAAATACCTACGCCAAGCAGGCGAAAATTATTCATTTAGATATTGATGCAGCTGAAATTGGTAAAAATGTGAAACCCGATGCACCGGTTTTGGGTACAACAAAAGAAACATTACCGGCTTTAACCGCTAAAATAAATCCTGCAAAACACTCAGAGTGGATTGAATCATTCAAAGAGTTTGAAACGCTTGAGTTTGAAAAAGTAATTCAACGCGAAGTTCATCCTGAATCGGGTGAAATAACTATGGGTGAGGTAATTCATAAAATATCACTTGCAACTAATAACGAAGCTATATTGGTAACTGATGTTGGACAAAACCAAATGATGGCTGCACGATATTTTAATTACAGCAAGTCCCGCAGTATGGTTACTTCAGGTGGTTTAGGAACGATGGGATTTGGAATCCCCGCTGCTATGGGTGCTAAAATGGGTGCTCCGGAACGTACGGTTTGTATGTTTGCCGGTGATGGAGGTTTCCAAATGACTATTCAGGAACTCGGAACTATTATGCAGGAGCAGATTGGTGTAAAGATGATTATTCTGAACAATCACTTCCTCGGCATGGTACGTCAATGGCAGGAAATGTTCTTCGAAGAACGTTATTCGTTTACCGAAATGCAAAATCCGGATTTTATTGCCATTGCTAAAGCATATCGCATTGATGGAACAGAAGTTCATGTACGCGAAGACCTTGACGCTGCCATAGCTGACATGCTTAAAGACGACAAACCATATTTATTGGTAGTAAATGTTGAGAAAAAAGGTATGGTTTATCCAATGATGCCTGCCGGAGCAACTGTTACTAATATACTTTTAGGAGACTAATCAATTACCAATTGCTCAATTACCAATTTTCAATGAAGATATTCTGAAATTGAAAATTGGTAATTAAGTCATTGAAAATTAAGACTATTATGGAAACAAAATTATATACCATTACTGTTTTTTCAGAAAATACAGTAGGTTTACTGGGACAGATAACCATTATTTTTACCCGTAGGGCAATCAATATTGAAACGCTTTCCGTTTCTCCATCGGCTCTGAAAGGCATTCATAAGTTTACAATTACAGTTCTTGCCACTGAAGATGTGGTTTCGAAAGTGGTAAAACAAATTGATAAACGTGTCGATATTCTGAAAGCCTATTATAATACCGACGAAGATCTTGTTTTTCAAGAAATTGCGTTGTATAAAGTATCCACAGATAAACTACTTGGACTTGGCTCAATAGAAGATATGGTTCGCAAATATCATGTGCGTATTCTCGAAATGACTCCTGACTATGCTGTTTTGCAGAAAGCCGGACATTACGAAGAAACACAACAAATGTTTGAAGAATTGAGTATGTCGATAGGTGTATTGCAGTTTATTCGCTCAGGCCGGGTTGCTATAACCCGCTCCAAAGTGGAACGGTTGAGCGATATGCTTGAAAATATTCAGACGAAATTCGAGAAGAACTAATTATTTTAAAGTCAAAACATATTAACTAATAATTATAAATACGCTCCAATAAATTTTATCTGATTTCTTATTTGTTTGTTTTAATACGAAAAAAGATTAGAATATATAGAGCAAAACTTAAAAAACAATGGCAAATTATTTTAATTCACTACCTCATCGCCTGAAAGTTCAGGAATTAGGAAAATGCGATTTTATGGAAAGCAGCGAATTCGCTGCCGGTGTTCAGAAACTGATTGGTAAGAAAATTGTAATCGTTGGTTGCGGAGCTCAGGGTTTGGCTCAGGGACTTAATATGCGCGATAGCGGTCTGGATATTGCTTACGCTCTTCGCAAAGTTGAAATCGACGAAAAACAGATTTCATACCAGAATGTAATCGAAAATAAATTTGAGGTTGATACCATTGAAAATATGGTTCCAAAAGGTGATTTAGTATTAAATCTGACACCTGACAAGTATCACACACCGGTTGTAAATCATATTATGCCTTTGATGAAAAAAGGTGCTTGTCTGTCGTATTCTCATGGTTTTAATATTGTGGAAGAAGGCATGCAAATCCGTAAAGATTTGACCGTTATCATGGTGGCTCCAAAATCGCCTGCTTCCGAAGTTCGTGCTGAATACCTTCGTGGTTTTGGTGTTCCAACTCTGATTGCAGTGCATTTGGATAATGACCCTAACGGTGATGGACTGGAAATAGCTAAAGCTTATTGCGTAGGTACAGGTGGTCACAAAGCCGGTGTTTTGAACTCTTCATTTGTT
>CAIQOG010000127.1 GCA_903873355.1 uncultured Bacteroidales bacterium | reverse complement strand
TATTATGTTTTAGTTTATGTTGTTAGAGATGGTGATTCTAGTTATTCACCATTAGGAGCAACTACAAATGGAAGTGTACTTTCATCTCCACCACCTACACCAACTGATGTTAGTAGTATTGCTGTTTCAGGTCTTTCATCAACTTCTATTCATGTTTCATGGACAAAACCTACAGTGTATATTCCGGCTTCCTATACAACAATGGTTTTTGTAAAGCAAGGTGTTGCAGTTTCAGCTGGAACTCCAACCAAACCTGTAACCTATTATGTTGCGAATACGATTTATGGTTTAGGAAACGGATATCAAAATGATGCAACTGCAAGATGTGTTTTTAAAGGCGATACAAATTTTGTGAATGTAACCGGTTTAAATAATACCGCACCATATTATATTCTTATTTTTATTATTAGAGATATTGATTCTACTTATTCGCCACTTGGTGCCACAGGCTCAGGAAGTACTTTGGCGCCACCGCCACCGCCTCCAAGTATTACATCAGCAAATTTTGTGGGTATTACTACAACAGTAGCCAAAGTAGCTTGGTTAAAACCAACCGGCTATGATAATGGAACAATGACCACTTTAATATTTATTAAACAAGGTGCAGCAATAACTGCAGGAACACCTACAAGAACCGTTTCATATTATACCGCAAATGAGGCATCACCATTTGGAACAATTTACCAAAATGATGCAGCCGCTAAGTGTGTATTTAAGGGTGATACAGATTTTGTGTATCTCACAAACCTTTCGAATTTGTTGCCTTACCAGATTTTAATTTATGTAGTGAATGATGCGGATTCAGCATATTCAATAACAGGAGGAACTGCCTCAGGAAGATCATTAGCTACCAATCCCGCTCCACCTATAGATGTGACAAATGTGTTATTTACCGGCATCACCACAACAGGTGGGTTAATTACATGGAATAGACCAACAGTGTATGACAAAAAATTATGGACAACTTTGGTATATGTTAAGCAAGCCTCAGCAGTTACTGCAGGAACTCCAACAAGTTCAATAAATAAGATTAATGCAAACGGATTTTTAGGATTAGGCTCGTCATATCAAAATGATGCTTCAGCTTTTTGTGTGTTTAAAGGCGATACCAATTTTGTAAATATTGGTAACATTTCAAATGGATCAATTTATTATGTTTTGATTTATATTGTTACAGATTACGACTCGATTTATTCAGCTCCGGGAGCAACAACATCAGGTAGCTCATTGCCAACTCCACCACTTCCAACCTATTATACGATTAGTCAAATTAATCATATCAATGTAATCACTGGAGTTCCTGATTCGATAAATGCCAGAGCAGGTTTAAGAGGTGTAGTTTATGGTTTTAATTTACGACCACCGGGAGTAGAATTTTTATTAAGAGATCAAACTGGAGGAATAACGGTATCAAGTGCTACTAGTAATTTTGGATATACTGTTGCCGAGGGAGATAGCGTTGAAGTTCGTGGCTCTATATCTTCAGCCAGAGGGTTGCTTCAAATCTCTGCCCTTGATACCTTGAAATTATTAGGTAATGGAAAACAAATCAATACTCCAATTTTGGTGTCTCATTTAGACGAAATTTCTGAGAATAATTTAGTAAAGGTAAACGTGATAAAATTTGTTACGCCTCCTTCCGGCAATGTTTGGCCTTCAAATACAACAATTAATTGTGTGAGAATTGGTTCTACAGATAGCATTGCAATTCGTATCCCATCAAGCTCTTCTTTGGT
>CAIQOG010000126.1 GCA_903873355.1 uncultured Bacteroidales bacterium | reverse complement strand
TTTCTTGTATTTACTATAACTTTGAACGAAATATAATTCAGTTTGAAAGAAAAACATACGTTTGTTTTCTCTGATTTTCTGATAAATCCGTGTTAAGATAATGAACAAAAACAAAGTATTTGAGCAACGACTAAAACAGTTGCAGGAAATGGAAGATAATGCGGCTACCAAGCAGCATTTAAAAGGTAAACTAACTGCCCGTGAACGTATTAATGTGCTTTTCGACGAGGGGACTTTCTTTGAGTTTGATGCATTTGTAGCACCTTCGCAAACACCTATGAGCAGCAAACAGTCGAACTTTGGTGATGGTGTGGTTGTGGGTCGTGGACTGGTACAGGGACGCAGTGTTTTTGCTTATGCTCAGGATTTTACGGTGTTGGGTGGCTCGCTGGGCTATGCTCACGGTATGAAGATAGCCAAAGTGCAGGAAATGGCTTTGAAACTGGGTTGTCCGATAGTGGGTTTGATGGATTCGGGTGGAGCGCGTATTCAGGAAGGTGTGAAGAGTCTTTCGGCTTATGCCACCATTTTCCGTAATAATGTGCGTTCGTCGGGTATTATTCCTCAGATTTCAGCTATTCTGGGCCCTGCAGCCGGGGGTGCGGTGTATTCACCTGCGCTGACCGACTTTATTTTTATGACCAATCAGACTTCGTATATGTTCGTAACCGGCCCGGATGTGGTCAAAGAGGTGTTGAACGAAGATATTGATATGGAAGGTCTTGGCGGTGGAAATGTTCATGCCGGTAAAAGCGGGGTGGCACATTTCGTTTCTGACGATGAAGAACATACCATTATGCTGATTCGCAAACTGTTATCATACATTCCATCCAATAATTACGAAACGCTACCGGTATCGAATCTGAAAAGTGCATACCAGACCCGTCAGGAATTCCTGAATAAAATAATACCCGATGATCCAAACCGTCCATACGACATGAAGGAAATCATCAATATTCTGGTTGATAAAGACTCTTTCTTCGAAGTTCATGAAAAATTCGCCCAGAATATTGTGATTGGTTTTGCACGTTTGAAAGGAAAATCTATTGGTATTGTAGCCAATCAACCCAAAGTTATGGCCGGAACACTGGATATTAACGCCAGTATAAAGGGCGCTCGTTTTGTTCGCTTCTGCGATTCATTCAACATCCCCTTGCTTATTCTGGAAGATGTTCCGGGATTCTTGCCGGGTATTGAGCAGGAACACAACGGAATTATCCGTAACGGTGCGAAATTACTCTATGCTTTCTGTGAAGCAACAGTTCCAAAAATTACGATAATTACACGCAAAGCCTATGGTGGTGCGTACATTGTGATGAGCAGTAAAAATACCGGTGGTGATTTTAACTTTGCTTGGCCTACTGCCGAAATTGCAGTGATGGGGCCGGCCGGCGCTATCAAAATTGTAAACAGAAAAGAACTGGCTGCTGCCGAAAACAGAGATGAACTGGAAAGAGAACTCATTGAAAAATACAAAAATGAAGTTGCCAATCCGTATAAAGCTGAAGAACTGGGATTGATTGATGAGGTTATTACCCCATCGGATACCCGCGAAATTCTGATTACTTCGTTTGAAATTCTGGCAAATAAACAATATTTCAAACCGGCACGTAAACACGGAAGTATACCGTTGTAGGCCCCCAACCCCTGAAGGGGAGCAATAATAATCCAAAACATTTATCCAAAGTCCCCTTTAGGGGATTTAGGGGCAAATATAAATTATATGAAAAAGAGACTTTTAATTGCCAATCGCAGTGAAATAGCTATCCGGATTATTCGGGCAGCTCATAAACTGGGTATGTTGGCTGTGGTTTTTCAGAGCGACAGAGAGCCTGATGCGCTTTATCTGAATTATGCTGATGAAATTATTCCTGCACGTGATGCAAACAATGAAAAACCTGTTTTTCTGGATGCCGAATTAATAGTAAAACTGGCACTGGAACACAATATTGATCTGGTTCACCCGGGTTACGGCTTTCTGTCCGAAAATCCTGATTTTGCGCAACTTTGTGTAGATAACGGTATCAACTTTATTGGCCCATCACCACAACTTATCCGCGATATGGGATTGAAAACAGTGGCGAAAAGTATGGCTATCAAAGCCGGACTACCGTTAGTGCCGGGAAGTGATGGTCCGGTGAACGATGCTGCAGCTGCCAAAGCATTCGCTGATAAAATTGGTTATCCTGTTATTCTGAAAGCTTCGGCCGGAGGTGGTGGTCGCGGTATGCGCATTGTTGAAAAAGCGGATACCATCGAACGTAACTTCAAATCGGCTTCGGATGAAGCATTGGCTGCGTTCAGTAATGGTGATATGTTTATTGAAAAATACCTGCAAAACCCGAAACACCTGGAGTTCCAGATAATGGGCGACAAACACGGTAATGTGGTGCATTTGGGCGAACGCGAATGTTCGTTACAGCGCAAGCACCAGAAAATCGTGGAAGAAGCTCCTTCGGCAAGTGTAACGCCCGAAATGCGCAAAGAAATGGGCGAAATGGCTGTAAAATTTGCAAAGTCGATTGGCTACTATTCAGCCGGAACTATAGAGTTCATCATGGACGAGGACGGTTCATATTTCTTTATGGAAATGAATACCCGTATTCAGGTGGAACACCCGGTTACAGAAATGGTTACCGGAGTTGATTTGGTTGACTGGCAGATTCGGGTAGCTTTGGGTGAAGTACTGACATTGAAACAGGAAGATATAAAAATCAATGGTTGGGCGATTGAATGCCGTGTGAATTGCGAAGATCCGCAAAACCGTTTCAGTCCGCAAACCGGATTTATTGATAAAGTATATTTCCCCCGTAAAGATTCAATTCGCATCGAAACCGGTGTTCAAAGCGGTTCGGTGGTTACTCCATACTTCGATTCCATGATTGCCAAAATCATTGTAAAAGGAGATGACAGAGCCGATGTAATAAGAAAAACACTTGATGCACTTTATGAATTTAATCTTATTGGTCTGAAAACAACTGTTCCATTCTGTCGTACCGTGTTGCAGCACCCCGATTTTGTGGATGCAAGTTATACCACGCGTTGGGTCGATTCAGTTTTTACACCTGAAATGCTCGAAAATGAAGAGGATGAAATGATTGGAGCACTGGCTGCTACCATTATGTATGCTTCTGAATATCTGCAACTTTCGTCGGATCTGCCAACGTATAAAAACGACAATCTGAATGTGTGGGTGCTGAATAAGCGACTAAACTATTAATGATTAATGATTAATGATTAATGATTAATGGTAAATTGTAAATGAATAAATCGTAAATTAAAAAGATGGGAACTTCATATATTTATAAACGCGATGCTTCGCGATTGTTTATTGCTTTACGTGAAAACGGAACACGTTTCAAAATCTATATTCCGAAAGAATCACAGCCGGTTATTGATGGTGTGGAACAGGATATTGACTTTGTGGAACAGGAAGATTTTCACTATGCTTTCGACTGGAAAGGTAAACGTTTTCATTGCGAACTTGTGTCGCGCGACCAGAATAAAGCAATCGTAAAAGTGAATGGCGTGGAATACAAATTCAGCCTGGAATCACTGTTCTCATATATCCGGCGGG
>CAIQOG010000125.1 GCA_903873355.1 uncultured Bacteroidales bacterium | reverse complement strand
CTGAAAAAAAATCAGGATATTTGTACTCAAATTCAAAGCCACAATAGAAAAGTGTATAAATCAGATTATCAGGTTGTTGTGTTGTTTTAGGTTTAAATAAATATCTCTTTTTGAAAAACTATCAAAACGGATTATAAAAATGAAAGAAATTAAGTTCAGTCTTGTTTACCGCGATATGTGGCAATCGTCAGGTAAGTATGTGCCACGCAAAGACCAGTTGGCAAAAATTGCCCCGGTTATTATCGAAATGGGCTGTTTTGCCCGTGTGGAAACTAATGGTGGAGCTTCGGAGCAAGTGAACCTGCTTTACGGCGAAAATCCGAACGATGCGGTTCGCACATTTACCAAACCTTTTAACGAAGTGGGCATTCAGACTCACATGCTCGACCGTGGTTTGAATGGCTTGCGCATGAATCCGGTGCCTGCCGATGTACGCGAGTTGATGTACAAAGTGAAAAAGGCTCAGGGTGTGGATATTACGCGTATTTTCTGTGGTTTGAACGATGTGACCAATATTATTCCTTCTATTCAGTATGCCAAAGCTGCCGGAATGATTGCTCAGGCTACTTTGTGTATCACTTATTCCGAAATTCATACGGCTGAATATTATATCAACATGGCTGAACAGCTGATTGAAGCCGGTGCGGATGAAATTTGTCTGAAAGATATGGCTGGTATCGGTCGCCCCGAAATGTTGGGAAAAATTACAAAAGCTGTGAAAACTGCTCACCCAACAATCGTTATGCAATACCACGGTCACTCCGGACCGGGCTTTTCGGTAGCTTCGATGCTCGAAGTGGCCAAAGCCGGAATCGATTACCTCGATGTGGCTATGGAACCGCTTTCGTGGGGTATGGTTCATCCGGATGTGATTACCATTCAGGCTATGCTCAAAGATGCAGGTTTCAAAGTACCTGAAATCAATATGAATGCTTACATGGAAGCTCGTCGCCTGACTCAGAGTTTTGTGGATGATTTCTTAGGATATTTTATTGATGAACGTAATAAATTCATGACTTCATTACTGGTAGGTTGCGGTTTGCCGGGGGGAATGATGGGTTCGCTTATGGCCGACCTGAAAGGTGTTCATGCCGGAATCAACTCCTACCTTAAAGGAGTAAACAAAAAAGAACTCAGCACCGATGAATTGTTGGTAATGTTGTTCGACGAAGTAAAATATATATGGCCAAAATTGGGCAATCCACCGTTGGTAACACCGTTCAGCCAGTACGTAAAAAACATTGCCCTTATGAACGTGATGTTTATGGTGAAAGGTCAGCCACGCTGGGGAATGATTGACAAAAATAGTTGGGATATGATTTTGGGTAAAGCCGGAAAACTTCCGGGAACGCTTGACCCGGAAATCATTGCGTTGGCCGAAAAGAATAAATTCGAATTTTTCGAAGGAAATCCTCAGGATAATTATCCGAACGAACTGGATAAATTCATTGCCGAAATGAAAGAAAAAGGGTGGGACAGAGGCAAAGACGATGAAGAATTGTTTGAATTTGCAATGCATGGAAAACAATATATTGATTACAAATCGGGTGAAGCTAAAAAACGCTTTGAAGCAGAGCTTGAAGCGGCAATCAAAGAAAAATATGCAGGTGGAAATGTTGAGATACCTGATTTGCGTGCGTTGAAATATCCGAATGCTGAGCCGGTTGTGTCGAACGCCACAGGACGTGTGATTTGGGAACTTGATTTCAACGAAGGTTCGGTTGAGCCGGTTCATGGTAAGGAATATAAAGAATATGATACATTATGTACTATTCAGACAAACTACGGTTTAGAACATATCGGAAGCTTCTGCGATGGCCGAATTGTGGGAATTGAAAAGAAACAGGGCGAAATTGTTCGTAAAGGCGAAGTGTTGGCGTATATTGAAAGAGATTAAAAAAGTCGTTATACAAATTCTAATCCCGTAGGGATTAACTATAAATAACCCCCAGTAAGCATAGCGCAACTGGGGG
>CAIQOG010000124.1 GCA_903873355.1 uncultured Bacteroidales bacterium | reverse complement strand
TGCTTACCTTAAGTTGAATTTATACTTTATTTTTATTTTGTTTTTAGGTTATTATGGATTGAAAACAACCAATAACAACTATGTTCTTAATGTGTTTATAATAAGATACATGAGTATTTCTTGTGCTTTTAATTGCATTTTTTATTCAAAAAAGTACGAAAATGATTCTTTTAAAATTAAGGCAAATCTGTTTTATTTTCGTCAAATTAATACTTGTATATTTATTAAAGGCGAATTATATTAACCATGCAAAGAAAAATCACAATTTCTTTTATATTCCTCATTTTATTCTCGATAGCACCAATTTGCTCTCAATCAATTAAATTATTGAATTTAGGCAAATCGACGATGCCAATTGGTGCTTACTATTATCCCGAACAGTGGTCTGAAAACCAATGGGAGCGAGACTTGAAACGCATGTCGGAACTTGGTTTTGAGTTTACTCACATGGCAGAATTTTCCTGGTCCAAAATTGAACCCGAAGAAGGTAAATTTGATTTCGATTGGTTGGATAAGAATATTGAATTGGCTGGCAAATACGGCTTAAAAGTCATTTTGTGTACTCCATCGCCAACACCTCCTGCATGGTTAACCGTTGCACACCCGGAAATTCTAATTAAAACCGAAGACGGGTTTCAAGTAAAGCACGGCATGCGCCTGAATGCCAATGGTTCTAATCCAAATTTTCAAAAATACATTAAGCGAGTTGTCGAAAAGATGGCTCAGCGTTATGGTCATAACCCAACTGTATGTGGTTGGCAGATAGATAATGAACCACATTTCGAAGGGCTTTATGATTATTCTGATTTTGCACAAAATAGTTTTCGTAAGTGGTTAAAAACAAAGTATACAACTATCACTAAGCTAAATACTGCCTGGGGTGCTTCTTTTTGGAGTTTTACTTACAATAACTTTGATCAGATTCAGATTCCTAATGTAAAAGAACGTGCTAATAATCCTCATGCATTTCTTGATTTTAAAAGATATAATGCTGATGCACTGGCATCATCTTTACATTTTCAAGCCAATTTACTGCGAGTTATTGTATCACCCAACCAATGGATTACAACCAATTTCGCGTATTATAAATTTTTGCCAACGGTTGATTTATTTCGAAGTCGGAATGATCTCGACTTTGCTTCTCACACAATGTATCTGTTGTCAACCTATTTGGATGCACCCAAAGATGAACTGGGATTTAGGTTAGGTAGTGGTATGGAGCTTTCGTTTTCTGCCGAAATGGCGCGTTCGATGAAAGGATATACTGGTATTATGGAATTACAACCAGGACAAATTAATTGGGGACAATGGAATTCACAACCACTTCCCGGTGCAGTGCGTATGTGGATTTGGCATTGTTTTGCATTGGGCGAAAAGTTTATTTGCACTTACCGATTCCGACAACCATTGTTTGGTAGTGAGCAGTTTCACAAAGGAATTATGGAACCGGATGGGGTAACGGTTTCGCCGGGAGGACAAGAATATGTGCAGACCATCAAAGAAATTAATGACTTAAAATTCAATTCAAAACTGGAACAAATACCTGCAGAAGTTACTGGGCGTTCAACTGCTTTTCTTTGGAAACAAGACAATTTGATGTCAATGGAGGGTGTAAAAGTAAACAACTCTTGGGATACATGGCGGCATTATTACAGCTATTATCAAAAACTGAAAACTATGGGTTGCCCTGTCACTTTTATTGCCGAAACCGATAGTTTTGATGTGAAAAAATATCCGTTTATGGTGGCACCTGCTTACGAAATGGTGGATAATAAAGTAATTCTCAAATGGAAGAAGTATGTTGAAAATGGTGGTAATTTGGTTCTTTCGGTGCGTACCGGAATGAAAGACAATAATAGTCATTTGTGGGAAACATTGCTTCAACAACCTATTTGGAATCTTATCGGTGCAAAGATTGAAGGTTTTGACCAATTGCCAACTTCAGTTTTTGGCAACATCGATTTATCAGGACAGAAATTTCAATGGAATGTGTGGGGCGATTTACTTTCGGTTGATAAAAATACCGAAAGCTGGGCTACTTACTCCGACCAGTATTATTCAGGGAAATCATGTATTGTGAAACGAAATTTAGGTAAGGGTTCGGTTTTATATGTCGGAGTGGAGTCCAAAGACAAAGCACTAGAAGGCGCTGTTTTGAGAAAATTCTATTTAGAATCTGGTGCTCAAATTCTCGATTTACCCGATTATGTATTTATAGAATGGCGCGATGGTTATTGGGTGGGTGTAAATTACACTTCTCAGAAGTATGAATTACAACTATTAAAAAATCAGCAATTACTTATTGGTGAAAAAAATATTTTACCGGGTGGTGTGGCTGTTTGGAAATAAAACTGAAGAGCCATTTAGTTTCTTGAGATAAGAATTAAGTAAATATTCGTAGGTGGAAATATATAATTAAGAATAGTAAGCAATAGT
>CAIQOG010000123.1 GCA_903873355.1 uncultured Bacteroidales bacterium | reverse complement strand
TCAGGATCGTTGACGTAGCCACCTTCGTGGGTGAGTGTTTTTTGAAGAGAGATTTTAAATTCTGCCATATTTATAGATTTTAGAACCAAGAGTCAAGATGTTAGACCTTAATTTTGGTTGTTTTTTAAATTGATTATTACTTGAAATAAGAAAAGTTTTAAATGTTTGTTAAAGCAGTACAGCCAGCTATGAACTCACTATATTAATATTTTATGGCTGTACTGCTTCGTTTATTGTTCCTTAAAGTTGAAAATCACCAATCAGATTGATTGTTCCATAGCTGATTGTAATAGTATAGTCTCCTGTACTCCAGCAATCCAAAGGGATAAATAAGTCGAGGATACTATCTGTATCTGCTACAGTCCGATAAACCACATTCTGGTTTTCATCATAAACTATAATGGTAGCCTCTCCTACTGCCCAATCAAAATAAACAGCCAGATTACTGTTATCCACCGTTGCTGTTAGCGCTATATCTGTGTCAACAGATGAACGGTTAGGCATTGGTTGTGGTGGCGGTGACTGATCATCCTTTCGGATAATAATATCTGTTGCAAAACTGAATTGAGATACTAATAGAAGACCTGCAATAAAACAGGTTTTTGAAAGCATCGATTTTGAAATTCTCATACAATACTAATTTTTTAGACACTGTATGAAATTCATCTAAGATTCATTGAGACTCATGAATTCTTTTCTGATTCTTACATTTACTTCATACCTGCCTTTTTGTTTTAATTGATTTTTACTTGAAAATTTTTCGATCGATCGAGTGACAAAATTAGGACAAGGAAACAGGAAGTGCCAAATTTTTGGCTTAGTTTGAGGTGTACAAAGCTGTTTTGTAACTTATTGAAATTCAGTGAATTATATTTGGTTTTGAGACGAAATGGTGTACAAGGGTTTTTTCGACGAAAATTTCGGTCGAAAACGGGGTAGTTTTAAGAAGTTGGTTGGCAGGAATTCGGGGAAAAGTAAAGTGTTATAATCAGCTATAATCAGGTAAATAAACTAATCTTCTGAAATAATTTTGAATAAGAGATCACCCAATAAACCGGCATTTTCAATACCGACTTTCACGGACAATCTGTTTTTCATCCGTTTGAGACTGTTATCTGTTTTGTATTCCAACAGAATAAGCATGTCGTGGGTAGGAACTTCAAGCAGGTAAAGACAGCACCATAACAATTCTTTGTCATTTAAGCCCGGATAACGGCCTTTGAGTTTAGTGACCAGATTATTAAACAAAGTATTCATTTCCTGAAAGAAGAACTCAGTATCATTCAGATGTAATAATTTCTCATAGATTTTTCGTGCCTCCAACTCTCTTTCGGCTATGCTTACCGGTCTTTTCTCCTGAATTTGTTCAGTCTTTATCTTTTTAATTTTGTCATTCAGCGCTTTTCTTTTCTTAAGTACAGGTTCTTTCCGTATTTCAGCTTTGTTCCTGATGTGCTTCTCTTCGGTTTGTTTGATGGTTTTCTTTGAATGCCTTCTTAATCTCCTAATAAGTAAAAATGCCAGAATAATAAGAATAAAGAGTATGCAAATTACAATCCATAATTTCAGTTTATTTTGTTTAGATTCTGTTTTTGTGTGATGCAGATTCTCAATATAGCTTCCCTTGGGTTGAGCATAAATTTTTAGAATGGAGTCATTACAGTTTTGATAATCTGCCATTGATTTCTTCAACCTGCAAATATCTCCTGTTGCATTATAGGTATTTACAAGTATGCGATAACATTCACGCCGGGTAATTATATCAGGGTTGTAGTTGAATGATTGTTTCGCATAATAACCGGCTGAATCAAATATATTCAAATCAAAATACAAATCTGCCAGATAATAATACCGGATAGCTTTGTTGGTTTGTATATAGGGAAAGGGCAGCGATTTTCTCAGGTAATACTGCGCAGAGTCAAACTGTTTCAGGGCATAATAATTGATACCTAAATTCTGTATTGCTAATCCCTTCGTGAGTGAATCATTGGTATTCAGATATACCCTGTAAAAATACTTCTGAGCTTTTTTATACTGCTTTTCATTATTATAGCTTATTCCGATAGAAAGCAAGGTAGTGTTTACAAAATACTCCGATTTTACTCTCAGATATAAATAATAGGCTTTGATATAATTTTGTCTTGCTATAGCATATTCTTTTTGATAGTTGCTAATATCTGCCATATCAAAGTTTAATCTTGCCGACAACAGATATTCATTCCTGTTCTCAATCAATTCGAGTCCATGTACAAACAAACTTGAAGCTTTATCATACTGAAAAGCATATTTATATTTTCGACCTTTGTATAAATAGCAGTTGGCTAATCGGACAGGATCAGGATGCTTTTCATAATAGCTCAGTGAAAAATCAAGCAAGGAATTAGGCTGGAGGGGTAGCTTTAGTCTGTCCAGTGCCTCAGTCATCAGCAAGCCATACAAGGCTCTGTTTTCTTCTGATTGATACTTTTTCGGAGAAAGTTGTTGGAGAATATATAAAGCGGAATCGGCTTTGTTTTCAATCAGGGATTCGGCTTTCAGGAGTTCGGAGGTTGGTTGTGTACAATTCGTAATTACAATTGAAAAGAAGAGAAAAAAGGGAAATCTGCCGGTTACTTTCATCGCTCTAATAGTAAAATTTAAAGGCGACAAAAGTAGAAAAAAGTTTTGGGAGTTAAAAACAAAAAATACCTGACTCGGTTCTGAGTCAGGTATTTTCTTTTTATTTCAGAGATTTTGATTTATGCCATTGTTTTAAACGGATCCTGAGTAAGATATTCAGGAGTTTTTAAGTTAGCCTCTCCCGGAGCATGCGGAGGAGTTGATTCTAATTGCAAGGCGATTTCATTGTCTAATTCAATTCGCTCAATCATTGGAGCTGAATAGGTATGATTTAGTGCTTTCATTTTCTATTAAATTTATACGGATTAATTTTTGTTTTTCAAGCCTCATTACCCTTTTGGAGTAATGAGACATGAATTTTGTAAACAAAACAACACTTTTCTTAATTATCGGAATTCATCAATCAATAATTATTTTTTTAGTTAGTGTTTTACCGGCATTGCTAACCGATACCATGTAAACACCCGGAGACCATGTATTTGCTAAGCGAACAGAATTTTTGGTCAGCTTGTCGGAATAGATTCTCTGACCCGCTACGTTGTAAACCGCTATTGTGGTTTCGGCATTTCCTGCACCGTTTATCAGAATCTCGTTATTGGCATTGGTTGATATCCATACATTATTCATATCTGCCGGATAAATGCCTGTAGCAACCGATTGTGCACGGAATATCAATGCGAAACGGCTGGTGTTATTACTGGTTACATCGGAGCTGAAGGTATAGCTACTGCCATCGCTTAGGTCACTGATTACAGGATTGTTTACATCAGCATAATCTTTCAGAATTACCTGTGTACCGGCATCAAAGTTAGTCAACTGTGAAGCTTTCAGACTAAAGTTGCCTGCTGTACCGGTTGTAAAACCAATAGGTAGTTCAGTATCGTAAGGAATACTATTTAAACCGTTTATTACTAATTGGTCTGAACCCGCCAATGTGTAAATCTGGGGTACAGCAGCACTTCCATTGTCCATTTTTGGAGAATCATACACATCAAGAGCATTGGTCGCATTCGGATTGAAATAGATTACTGCTTCATCACTATTTAAACCGTTAGAAACCTGCAAGCGTAACAATGGTTGTGCACTAGTTTTTTGTACCGGTGCTTTAAATGTATTTCCTGCATTATCACTATGATTACGCATATCATTTGTAACTTTATAATCCGTTGTTAAAGGACTAGTATTTAATCGTACCCAATAAGCTTGCATTGGTGGAATGTATGTTGTAACGGTCGTATTGGCAGTGCTAGTTATAACAGGAACGTTTGCATGGTCATCTAAATATGAAGCAACATTTACAGTTGCAAAAGTGTAACTTCCTCCTGATGTTTTAGAACGCAACCAAATTGTTGGCAATACATTAGTGTTTGCGGCTGCTACTTTTTTCCAATCTAAGTATGATGGATAAGGGTTACCCACCAAATTAAAACCTCTACTTGAACCAGATTCTGTACGAGTAAGTTGAACAGTTACATCGCCAGAGTTAGTTAATCCACTAAAGTTTACAGTACCAGTAGTACCGGAATCTGAATTTTAGGGTTGATAATGAAGATTTTAAAGGCATTCTGTAAGTGATTTGTAAGTGAGAAAATAAGAGTATTAATCTGACGGCTGCCGTAATAATACCTCAATTCAATTTCCCTTC
>CAIQOG010000122.1 GCA_903873355.1 uncultured Bacteroidales bacterium | reverse complement strand
CGTTATGAGCTGTAAACAACTTCGTGGTGATTTCAATTACGCCTGGCCAACAGCTGAAATCGCTGTAATGGGTGCAGCAGGAGCTATCGAAGTATTGGAAGGACGGGCAATCGCTGCTATTACCGATCCTGAAGGAAAAGCTGCTTTTATTAGCGAAAAGGTAAACGAATACAAGGAAAAATTCGCCAATCCATATCAGGCAGCTGCATTTGGTTACATCGACGATATTATTGAACCACGTAATACCCGATTCCGTGTTATTCGAGCGTTCCAGGCTCTCGAAACTAAAAAGGTGATTAATCCACCTAAAAAACATTGTAACATTCCGCTATAATTAGCAGTAAGCAGCAAACTGTAAGTAAAAAACAATAATTGAAATAATAATTAAGCGTTATGATTTTTCAAAGATATTTTCGACGTATTTCGTTGAAACAGAAGAGGAAAAAGATTGCCCGTTCGGTAAAAATGAAAGAACTGCTTGGTATGAAAGAAGTTCCGAATGGCGATATGGTGGCAATTGCAATGGCATTGCACATGTATTACGACGAGGTACACGACGATGAGAGTAATGTTATAACCATTAAACGTATCGAAAGACGCTATTCACCCTGGAGTTCAAAAATTTACGGAATACATAATCAAATGAGTTAGACCTCATAAAATAAATAGAATAAGATGAAGAAATTCAAATTTAAAATAGAAGGAGTTTCATACAGCGTAAATGTTCAGTCGGTTGAAGGTAATGAAGCGCAAATAGAAGTAAATGGCAAAAACTATACAGTGGAACTGGAAGAAGAACTAAATCCACTGAAAACTCCTATTTTGGTGCGTAAAGAAGTAGTTACCAAGCCGGGTGAAAACAAAATTACCACGAAAGCTGCTCCAATGCCACCATCGGATAAACCAAGTGCAAACTGCGTTAAAGCACCACTTCCGGGCAGTATCATCCGTCTCGTTGCCAAAGTTGGTGACACCGTGAAAGAAGGTGATATTCTGCTGGTTATGGAATCAATGAAAATGGAAAACAATATATTGTCTGAAAAGAACGGCGTAATCAAGCGTATCAATGTGGAAGCCGGACAAGCAGTAATGCAGGATGATATTTTAATGGAAATGGAATAAAACAGTTTATAGTTGACAGTTTATACCTACAAAAAAACGCAAGGCAAAATTATTGCTTTGCGTTTTTTTTATTTTCTACAATCAAAATTTACAATTCCGAAACCAACTGTTTCAGTCGTGTCTCAGCCATTTTCAGGTTGTAGCGGAAGTTTATCAGGCGGGTGTTAGATTGAACGTAGTTTTCCTGTGCCAGATGAACTTCGGTGGAAGTAGTCTGTCCGTGTTTCAGGCGTTCCATACTTATTTGAAGGTTTTCTTTGGCCAGTTCATTGTTTTCAGCTTCAATACTCAATAATTTTTGCTGATTTTCAAATTCGGTCAATGTATTAAGCAAAGCCGTATTTACCTGCAATTTAATGCTTTGTAAATCAATCTCAGCTGTTTCTTTCTGAATTTTCGCAACGGTTTCTTTTCGCATGGTTTCTCCTGAGTTATAAATAGGAATCACCAGCGAACCACTAACCTGCGGACCAACAGCATTATTTTGTAGTATTGTTCCGGCTGAATTGTTTGTTTGGGAAAGGTAATATCCGCCTCGTACACTCAGATTTGGAAGATACAAAGTCCGGTTTTCTTTCAGGGTAAGTTGAGCGATCTTGATTTGTTTCTGAAAACTCAGAATGCTGGTATTGGAACTATTCAATTTCTGTTCTAATATTGCTTTATCAGGACTATAATTCAATGAAATAGAATCATTTACCTCAATAGGTTCTTCGCTTTTTCTTCCTAAAAACAAATTCAAAGTTTTCAATGACTCCTCAATTGCGAACTGCTGATTAATCGCATTTTCATTAATTACATTCAAATCAATTTTGGCCTGAAGCAAATCTGTTTTTACCAACGTTCCGGCATTGAAACCTGCCTGAGCAATGGACAATCTGTTTCGGTTGAATTCCAGAATTTCATTAATTGAATTCAGCTGTTGTTTCTGACGAACTACATCGTAATAAGCTGAAATGACATTTGAAAGTGTTTGCAACACCTTTTCTTTGAACTGGATTTCACCTAAAGACTGGATTTCATTCAGTTTATTTTTGGTTACAAACATTTTTCCACCATCGAAAAGTGTCCAGTTAAGCTGTAATCCGGCTGATAAAGATGAACTTGATAAGGATGGATAACTATTAGTTCCACCTCCACCAAGTTTTTGATTAGTTTCGCTTACTCCATAACTCCCGGAGCCGCTAATACCCACGGTCGGCAACATTCCTGCATTTCCGGCCGTATTATTTGCTTTCGAAATAGCGGCATCGTTTTTAGCCACCCGAATATCGAAATTGTTTTTCAAAGCAATGCTGATGGCATCATCTATG
>CAIQOG010000121.1 GCA_903873355.1 uncultured Bacteroidales bacterium | reverse complement strand
TCAATGTCAGCCAATTATTTTTTTTCAGAATTTTTAATCTCATCTTTTTTCTGTTTTTTGCCAAATACTAGATTCCAATAGTAGGTTAAGATGTCGCCTGCACTATTAAAGTCTTCCTTGTAAATAAAACCGACGCCCCCGGTTTGAGTGGTTTTACTTATTAATTGCTGATTCCGGTCGATAGTATGGTAATAGGCTTTGAAACGTAATTTACCGGAATTGAACAATAACCACTGGATATCAAAATCATTAATGAATTTTGAAGCATTGGTATTAATATTATCAGTTCTGTAACCGAAATTTCCATTGAATAATAAGCGGCTACTTGGTTGATAAAGGATTTGTGCTTTAATGTCGCTACTTTGAATGTCATTGGTTCGATAGTCAAATCCTACAGAAAGATTATTTGATTTTGATAATTGAGAGACCCAGTTATTTAACTGAGCACTAAGAGTTGAAGCAGCAAATGAAATAGCTTCACTCGAACCTAAATTATTGGCTGTTGCTGTCTGTCCCATATAATCCGGAGTATAGAATTTGCTGAATACTAATAAATACAGAATCTGACGGTTCATCATTTCATCGGTGTTGATTATATTTCGTACCCTTTGTTTTACACCTTCATCGCTTTGAGGTAAATCAATGTCGAATTTCACTGTTGGCTTCATAATATTGTCAGTAATTTTCAACACACAGTTAACGGGAATGCTTGTTCTGGTAGTTTGATTGGTAAGAGTTTCATCTTTTAAATCGCTTAATGATGCAGTAAGTGGATATAAAGCTCGGATATTTCCTATCGCATTTTTTGGATTTCCAGTCCATGCCAATGTGCTTCCCTGATCAATTTTAAATTCTTTACGAATCAGATTCTGCAACGTAAACAGGTAATATCCATTGTTTAAAGTGTATATACCGTACATTTTGATGTCTGAATAGCTGTCAAATTCAACCCGTAGATTCCCGTTTCCTTTGCCTTTAATCACATCACCGCCTTTCGGGTCGACAATTAATTCCATATCAGCATTTTGATTTACTTCTATCTGTAAGTTTACTTTGACATTTATATCATTTCCATTTGATTTGCGTAGTGAAGATTCTTTTTTTGAATACACATGCTTTTTTACAAAAGAAATGAAGTTATTATCAGAAGCTTTAGATGCACCTCCCATCTGAATGTAGCATTTGGTATTTGGTTGCGAAACAGCATTGACTATAATATTTGCTTCTTTTTCATCCCCGAAAATGTGCACAGTACCATTTGCATAAGCCTTTCCAAAGAAATAATCATTATCCTCGGCGTGTGTATTCATTGCCAGCACATTTTGACCTGCAATGTTGACATCGAAACGCAAATGTTGGAAAAATCCGTTGTGAGTAATCATTGCATTTAGATTGCCGGGATTTCGCTCCTGATCGTATATTTTTATATTGCGAAGTTCTATGGTGTGCTTGGTTAGATGCACTGAATCGTCAATAAAATAGGTGGTTTGTAGCGTCTTTATGGTTGCTTTTCCTTCACTAACAAAACCATCACCTTCAAAACTTACACCATGTTTCAATGGACCATACATCCTGATATTTCCTCTTGCATAACCTTTTAAGTCTTTTGCTACAGATTCGAAATATGGACTGAGGAATTCTATACTAAATCGTTTGGCATCGTATCTTATGTCAATTGTATCGGTTCTTGGTGTGTAAACTCCAACTGCTTTGATAATTGTATCATTTTTTTCTCCAATAAAAAATCCATGCGCCAAAATACGGTTATTTTCCTTATCCCAGGTTGAAAAAACATTTGCATCACCAATTACTTTATGGTTAAGATTAAACCCTTTGACTTTGATATTTGCATTAAAAACAGGCTCATCGAGGACACTCAGCAGAATAGCTTTTCCGGTTGCAATTCCGCCAATACTAATGCCTTTTAGTTTGAGTAACATCATGATGAAATCAAGGTCGAGTTGGTTCATTACCACAGAAACACTATCATTTTTGCTTTTTGAAGCTATTCCGTTAATATGTATAAATTGATTGTGATTATCTAAATTAAAATTGTGAATCTGAATGGTGCTATCCGGATTGAAGTTTATTTGGCAGGGATGAAAATTCCATGTAGAATCTGAAATAATAATTTGTGAAGGATGGATGTTTAGCTGTGCAGCAAAATTACCATTCACCGTTTTAAAATGCGTAACAGCAGATATTTCACCAGCATTAGTTATTTGTTGATTGTTTTGCCATCCAATCAATGTGCCAATTGTATCCTGAGCAGCAGTAGCTTTTAAGAAAATTCGAAGTGTTTCATCTTTACTCTCAATTTGTGCCCGGGTAATAAATTGTAATTGTTGTTTTGAGTTGTCTATGTGCAATGTTATATTGTCTATTTTCTGCTTATTCGATTTTAATACCGGGATATTTCCTGAAATATCCAATTTGTTGGACTTCTCATCTATAAAACCTTTAAACGTTGACGTTTCTTCAAGCGTGTATGGCAAAACCAGTATCTCTGAGATTTCTTTGGTGTTGGAAAGTTTTAAGTCAATATCAATATGATTTGGGGCATTCGCTACTTGAGTTTTTTCCAATGAAGCAAGTGATGGCAGGTAATTCAAAACTATTTTATTAATTGTTTGAGCTATTGTGCTGTATTTAAACTTTCCGTTTAATGAGCCGTTCAGAAAATCAGATGTAATGCTTAAATTGGTGTTTTCAGTCTCAATCCGTGATGTTACCCTGATATTATCGATGTTTAGTGTTTTGTTCTGATTAATAAATTTGATGTTTTCAAAGCTTAAATACCCATTAATATTGTCAAGCGAGTTCCCAATCATATTGGTTTTTGCACTAAACGAAAGTCTTGAATCGGGATATTTATTGGTCAGTTTAAGAGCATTCAGATTAGTATTGTTAACGGCTAGATCAAAATCAAAAACAGGTAGCTTTTGTGTAAGATCAATTTTCCCTCCAAAATGTGCATCTATATTTTCGTCCTTTACATCAGCAGTACCATCAAATCCTTTGCCATCATATTCTCCATCAAATTTGATATCCCGATAAAGATAACCATTGTACTGGAACTCCGGTATTTCTGCTTCAATTGTACCTTGCACGGGTAATCCTTCTTTTTTTGCACCTTCTGTATTCAGGCTAAATGATGCCTTCCCTAATTGTTTGTTGTTTAATAATTTCCCTAACTGAAGATTGTTCGATTTTACTGTTCCATTGTAAACAAGGTCTTTAAGTTGATTCTCAAACTTCAGAGAAATATCAGTCGAAACACTGCCAATGTTAGTTGACACATTGCCAAAAACCACCAGATTATTCAAAAATCCGGTAATGTTTCCATTGTAATGAATCAAACCAAGTTGATTAAGCTCATTGGGCAGGAGAAATGGTTTACGGGTTAAATCTGATATAAAGTCCTGCAAATCACTTTTTTCAAAATGCAAATCATGTATTTGCCCATAGATAAATGCTTCACGTAAATCAGGAAGACCATTCACATCTAAATCAGCATTCAGTTGAAATGAATTGCCATATTTAATTTCCATTTTTTCAAATCGCATACCTTTTATCCGTCCCGTAATGAGACCTTTAAATGTTGCCGATCCTTTCAGGTTTTTAAATTCCGGAACAAAGGTTTTAAGATCAGAAAAAGCGATACTCGACAATTTTATAGGAGCATTCCAACGGACTTTATTTCCAAAGTGTTGTAAATCACTCAGACTATCGTATTTTAGTTGAATATCTTTAAGATTTATTGTTGAAGCCGGCATATTTACAACCACTTCAGGGATTTTGATTCCCTTCTTAAAAGCCTGAATCTGAGTCCGGATATTGGTTATTGTAAGGCCGTTCTTTTCCTGCGCAGAAAATTTGTTTACCCGAATATCAAAGGAGTCTTTATTGATAATATTAAGCGATAAATCAATATTTATATCTTTTATATACAGCTTATTAGGATTGAAAACACCTTTAGGTACATTCTGGATCTCTTTTAAATTCGTGTATGAAAATCTCGAGTTTTTGACTTTGAAACTGCTTATTTTATATTGAACTTTAGTGGTGTCGTTTTTTTGTGGGGTTTTGAAAGCCTCAATTATAAAGTCAATATTAGAATGTCCTGCTTTATCAATTATCAGGTTGCCATAAAGTTGGTCTAATTCAATGGAACTGAATATAACTTTCCCGTGAAAGAATTTCCAGAATTTGAAATGGGCATTTGCTTCTTTTACAAATAAAAGAGTGTCTTTTTGCAAATCCTCAGCATACAAATCATGAATAGTAACGTCATTGAAAAAGCGGTAATCAATTTTACCTACAGTGACTTTGGTGTGGAGTTTCTTAGAAAGTTCAGAAAGAATGACTTTGGATAATACATTTTGTATCGGGCTGGTTTGCAGCGCAATATAAACGAGCGCGAGAAATAAAATAATTCCACCTACGCTAAAACCTGCTATTTTAAGTGTTTTTTTTATACCTTTGAACTTTGTTTCGCAAAAGTAACTAATAAATTTGTGAATATTGCAATGAAATGCCTATAACAAAGCAATATATCAACCAAAAATTTAAAACTGCAATTGTTGTGCCAATTTGTTGAATACTTTTGTTGACAAAACAAACTAAATTTCAGGATATTTGCTGATTAATAATGAATTCTACAATCATATTAGGTATTGAGTCATCTTGTGATGATACTTCTGCTTCGGTAATTCGTGATGGCGTCATGCTCTCTAATGTTATTGCAAATCAGGCTGTTCATGCCAATTTTGGCGGTGTAGTGCCAGAGCTTGCATCGCGTGCTCATCAGTTAAATATTATACCTGTAGTTCACGAAGCCCTTAAACGCGCCGGTATTACAAAAACCGAACTTAGTGCAATTGCATTTACTCGTGGTCCCGGTTTACTGGGTTCGTTGCTTGTTGGAACTTCATTTGCCAAGGGTTTGGCACAAGCTCTGAATATTCCATTGCTTGATGTGAATCATCTTCAGGCACATGTTTTGGCACATTTTATTAGTGAAGGAAAATCAGAAGAAAGACAGCCTGAATTTCCGTTTTTGTGCCTGTTGGTATCGGGCGGAAATTCACAAATTGTTTTAGTAAAGGCGTACGATGACATGCAGGTAATTGGTCAAACTATTGATGATGCTGCCGGTGAAGCGTTTGATAAATGTGCCAAAGTGATGGGACTTCCTTATCCCGGCGGTCCGCATATCGACCGTTTAGCAAAAGAAGGAAACCCCAAAGCATTTACATTTAACAAACCTCAGATTCCTGATTATAACTATAGTTTCAGCGGTCTGAAAACCTCTTTTTTATATTTGATAAGAGATAAAATTAAAGAAAATCCCGACTTCATTCAGAATAATCTTAATGATTTATGTGCCTCACTACAATCGACAGTAGTTGAAGTTTTGATGAACAAACTGAAGAAAGCTGCGTTAGAATTGAATATCAAGCATGTAGCTGTTGCAGGCGGAGTATCTGCAAATTCAGCTTTGCGTCAGGCTTTCATGGATTATGGTGCGAAATACGGCTGGCAGGTTTATATTCCACCGTTTGCTTTTACCACTGATAATGCTGCTATGATTGCAATTACAGGATATTTAAAATATCAACATAAGGATTTTTGTTCTATAGATGAAGTTCCATTTGTGCGTGTGTCGAATAAATTATAATAATTAATATTAAGGTTAATGTCAACATTATGAAAACATTAAAGATTAAGTTGCCTCCGAAATTAGAACCTTTCAAAGGTGTTATTTTATTTGTCGTAGTACTGATGTTGTCAAATTTCTTATGGAAATACAATGTCCTTGGTGATGAGGATCATACGAAAGACTCAAAGGTGATGCTTTGGGGAATGGATATTTCAAGTCCGTTTGTTTATATGGCTCATCATGTGTCGTCAGTTTGTTATTCAATTTTACATTCTCTGAATTCTTCTGTAAGCCTCAACAGAATAACGAATTTATTTACCTACCCTAATAAAAATTGTGTTCAGATTATTTGGGCTTGTACCGGTCTTAAACAAACATATATTTGTTTTTGTATTTTTTTATTCAGTATCGGGCCCTGGAAAAAGAAAATATGGTATATACCATTCACACTTTTAGTTATGTATGTGTTTAATATTTTCAGGATAGCTTTTATAGTCGCTTGCATCGAGAATCATCCTGAATGGTTCAATATTCTTCATTTGTACATTTTCAAATATACGTTTTATGGTTTAATCTTTTTGATGTGGGTGTATTGGGAAGAAAAAATGAATGTAAAAAAACCTGTACAGTCATCTGTTAATGCTAAATCAGAAAGTTCGGGAAGTTAAAAGCAATGTTTTTTGTTGTTTTTTTACTTATTCTTGAATTTAGATTTCAAAAATTTGAACGTTTTTCGTGATTAACCGTTATAGATTACACATAAAAAAAAGTAATGGGAGAAATAAACAGCAATATTGTCAAGAAAAATCCTTCTGAAAATCAAATACTTGTCATTTTTGGATCGAATGGCGACCTTGCCAAGCGGAAATTGTTACCTGCCATTTTCCAGTTGTATCTGGATAATTTGTTGCCGGAAAAGTTTGCTGTGGTAGGTGCCGGAAGTATGGAAAAGGATGAAGTTACAAACCGTGTCGATGTGCGAAATTCAATGCTCGAATTTGCGAAATCCGGTTCAATAGAATTTCCCGATAAACTTGAAAAGTTTCTCGAACATATTTATTATCAGAAGGTTAATAATCAGACAGAACAAGACTTCGGTGCCCTGAAAACTTATTTGAATAAGCTTTCGTCTAAATTGAATATACCGCAAAACATTATTTATTATTTTTCTATTCCGCCATTTTTGTACGAAGTGGTGGCAGCACATTTGGTAAAGTTTGGACTGAATAATGAAGAAAATGGCTGGAAACGCATTATTATAGAAAAACCGTTTGGGTACAGTTATGATACTGCCGTAGACCTAGATAAAAAACTCCGTACAGGCTTCAATGAAGACCAGATTTACCGTATCGATCATTATCTGGGGAAGGAAACGGTTCAGAATATTATGGTTACCCGATTTTCTAACGGATTCTTTGAACCTATTTGGAACAGGAAATACATCGACCGTGTGGAGATTACAGCTGCTGAAAAAATAGGGGTAGGAGGTCGTGGCGGTTATTATGACACATCAGGTGCTATGCGTGATATGATTCAAAATCACTTGCTTCAGGTGCTGGCCGTAGTGGCAATGGAACCACCGGCTATTTTCGATTCTGAATCTATCAGAAATGAAAGTGTAAAGGTTTTACAGGCTTTACGACCGGTTAAGACTGATGAAATTGCCGAAAACGTAGTTCGCGGTCAGTATATTGAAACTCTGGTTAATAATGCTATTCAGAAAGGTTACCGACAGGAAAAAGATGTTCTGCCCAGCTCCAAAACAGAGACTTTTGTGGCGATGCGTGTGTTTGTAGACAACTGGCGATGGGGTGATGTTCCATTTTATATCCGTACAGGAAAGCAACTTCCCGATCGGGTGACTGAAGTGGTTATTCATCTGAAACCTGCTCCACATCAACTTTTCAAAAAGCGTGAAGTCTCTGCATCAACCAATAAAATTATTCTCCGAATTAATCCCGATGCAGGTGTAGCAGTAGATTTTGGTATGAAAATTCCCGGAGCAGGCTATAATGTACAGAATGTGAATATGGCGTTTCATTATTCGGATTTGGCTGAAAATAAAATTTCAGAAGCTTACGAACGTTTGTTGTTAGATTGTATGATAGGCGATTCGACGCTTTATGCCCGTGCAGATGCTGTAAAGGCAAGCTGGAAGTTTGTAGACCCGATTTTGCAGGAGTGGAAAACAAACCCCGATATTCCTTTATACTTTTACGAGTGCAACACCTGGGGACCGAAGGAAGCAGATGCGCTTTTTGGTAACAAAGAACTCAAATGGAGACCGCCATTCAGTAAGTTTAAGACTGAATAATTGTTAGAAAATAGTTAATAGTTAATTAGTTTGTCGTTAACTGGTTTGTTGATCAGATTAACTTTTAAATTAACAATTCAACTAATCAACCAATTTAGGGATGAACTGATTAATCAATCACCCAACCTACAATACATGTATCCTCAACTTCATATATTCGACACTCCTGAGGCTACTGCACGTGCAGTGGCTGAGTTGATATTGAGTAAAGCGAAGGAGAAAATAAAGCAATCGCTTCCCCTAAATATTGCATTGTCAGGTGGAAATACTCCGAAACTACTGTTTCAGATTCTGGCAAAAGAATATGTTGACCAGATGCCATGGCATATTTTACGACTATTTTGGGTGGATGAACGCTGTGTCCCGCCAACCCATGCTGAAAGTAATTTTGGAATGACTTACGAAAATTTACTCAAACATGTTCCAATTCAGGAAACAAATATCTTTAGAATGACTGGCGAAGCAGAGTCACAAACAGAAGCAAAAAACTATGCAGATTTACTGAACACACAGTTGCCAATACTTAATGGTTTACCTAAGTTCGATTTGGTATTGCTTGGTATGGGTGATGATGGTCATACAGCATCTATTTTTCCAAATAATCTGAGCATGCTTGATGCCAAAGAAACAGTGGCTGTGGCGGTTCATCCTGTGAGCGGACAGAAACGTATCACGCTGACAGGAAATGTAATAAATGCTGCAGAAAACATCATTTTTCTGGTCACCGGAATATCTAAATCCACTGTTTTAAGGCAGATAATTAACAAAGAGACTGGATTTGAAAAATACCCGACCTCACATATTCAACCAGTCAAAGGTAAAGTTACTTTTTATCTGGATAAAGCGGCTGCAACTGAAATTCACCAATAAAGAATAATGTAAAATAATACAAACCATGAAGACTCCTATTAAACTCCTGATTGCTGTTCCATTTTTGTTAGCTTGTGTTTCTGTTTTTGCATTGAAACCGGTTGTACGCACAGGTGGTCACCGTTCTTATTTTTATAAACCGGATATTAATAACTGGCTTTATATCTTAAAAGATAAGAAAGTGAATGTGTCGAAAGTTTTCAAAATGGAGATGGGAGTTTTGAAAATTTCAGGGGAATCGAGCGGTTATTTAAGAACAAAAGCCGAGTATAAAAACTATGAACTTCACTTCGAATATCGATGGACAAAAGTATTGGCTAACAGTGGCGTATTGGTTCATATTCAACCAAAAGATACCGTTTGGCCGGTTTGTTATCAGGTTCAACAAAAAGCTGATGCGGCAGGTGATATTATTTG
>CAIQOG010000120.1 GCA_903873355.1 uncultured Bacteroidales bacterium | reverse complement strand
TCCATCATACGACCCCGAAAAGGCAGGTAAGAAATAAAGTCCCGGACGGTAATCAATCGATAATTGTAGCGGGAATTCGAAATTATACTCCAATCCAATTTGTCCCAAGATACCTATACCAAAAGCACCTTTTGACAAGCCCAAACCGGCACCTGCTCCTAAATACCAGTCAAATCCCTCAGCCAACTGAGGTAAAGGTTTAACCCATTGATATAATCCATTTATACCCAAACCCCAACCATTCAAACCTAAATCCAGTTCAAGACGATTCGCTCCGAGTGGTTGTTGATAAGACAATTCTGCACCATTTCCGGTAAATCCACCAAAGCGTACACCAATAGCTCTTTTGCCAACTTGTGCATTTAAAGCGCTAACAAAACCTACAACTAAAATGATTGAAAGAATAACTTTTTTCATGATTTTTGTTTTTTAAAATTAATACTCGAAAAAAATTTAAATTTTCATGTTACAAAAATAATAAAATAAAGAAATAAACACGTCAAATAAGTAAATAAAGCATGTTTCTCAATGGAATAATAATCATTTTTATTCCTGAAATTAATTATCTTTGCAAACAATTGATTTCTACCTGAAAAATTTCATGGAAAAACTTGTATTTGCTACCAACAACGCTCATAAACTTTCTGAAGTTAAAGCAATCCTGGAATCAGAATATCAAATTGTGAGTTTATCTGATCTGAATTGCAACGATGATATAGCCGAAACAGCTGACACGCTGGAAGGAAACGCACTTATCAAAGCAAAATATATTCATGAAAAATTCGGATTAGATTGCTTTGCTGATGACACCGGATTAGAGATTGAGGCTTTGAATGGCGCTCCGGGAGTTTTTTCTGCCCGATATGCCGGCGAAAATCATGATGCACAGAAAAACATGGCTAAAGTATTAGACTTAATGAGTGGATCTGACGATCGTAAAGCCTGTTTCAGAACTGTTGTTGCATTAATTCAGGGTAATACAACATGCTTTTTCGAGGGAAAAATAAATGGCAAAATAAGCCGGCAAGCTTCAGGGAGGAGTGGTTTTGGATATGATCCGATTTTTGTTCCGGAAGGTTATGAACTCAGTTTTGCAGAGCTCAGCAGCGAAGTGAAAAATTTAATAAGTCACAGAGCTTTAGCAGTACAAAAATTGACCGACTATCTTAGACAGAAAAAATAATACCACTTTTATCATAAAATCACTAAAAATATCTATTCACTACCAGAATTGATGAAATAAAACAGCTCATTGTGAGTTAATTAAACGAATTTTATTTCAAACAATTCAAATCACGTTAATAATACGAAATTCGATATGAAAAAGTATATATTTATTTTAGGGCTTTTTATTTCAGTAATTCACTTAAATTCGTCTGCTCAATTAGCTATGGGCAAATGGCGCACCCATTTTGCATATAATAATGTGTCTCAGATTGCACAGTCAGAGAACAAAATATATGCTGTAAGTGAAGGGGCTTTGTATTCGGTCGACAAACAAGATGGAGGTATGGAGTTTTATAGTAAAAATAATGGAATGAACGGATCAAATATATCGCGAATAGCATTTGATTCGGCTAATAAAGAACTTCTTATTACATACTCAAATGGAAATATTGATATTATGACATCCGGTGGAATAGTTAATATGCCCGATTTTTACAGCAAACAAATGAGTTCGAGTAAAGATGTAAACCATATCCTGTTTTATCAAAATAAGGCATATTTATCCTGTAATTTTGGAATATTAGTTTTAAATATGCAGAAAAGAGAAGTAGCTGATACTTATTTTATTGGTCCAAATGCTACCGAGGTTAAAGTCCTGAATACTACCGTTCATAACGGTATTATTTATGCGTTAAGTGCTTCAACGATTTTTTATGCATCTGTGACCGAAAGTCATCTGGTGAACTATGAATTTTGGTCTACATTATCAAGTTTACCAGGAAGTGGCGATTTTCAAAAAATCAGTTCATTCGACGGACAATTAGTACTGCAAAGAGGTGGAAAATTATACTTTTTAGACGACAACTTAAAAATCTGGAGCCCATTTTTACCTAACGTTAACGTAACATTCATGAATGCATCAGGACAAAGTCTGAATGTCTTTGATGGGACATCAGCCTACTTAACTGACCTATCGTTTAATACAAAAACTGTAAATTCAATTGGTTCGATATCAGATGCTGAATATGATTCAACAAATGGCACTTATTATCTTGCAGCAAATGCTTTGGGAGTTATTTCATATAAAGACAGTGGTTCTGAGACTCCCAATATTTCCTATGCCAAACCGGCAGGACCATTAGTAAATATACCATGGGATATGACTTTTTCCGGACAAAAACTTTTCGTAGTAACAGGTGGCAGATGGGCATCTCAATATAACAGAGATGGATGTGTTATGATGTATGAGAATGGAGTTTGGAATAATATTCTGTCAAAATCAATAAAAGATTCCACCAAAAATAATGTCACTGATTTTATGAATGTGGCAGTTGATCCTACCGATAACAAGCATTTCTTTGTTACTTCATACGGAAGAGGTCTTTATGAATTCAAAAATAATACTTACTATAATTGGTATACTCCCAAAAACAGTCCTATTGAATCTGTAGTTCCATCAGCTCCATTAGACTATACACGTTTGGACGGGGCTATTTACGACAAATCCGGAAACTTGTTCTTTGTCAATTCAGGTGTAGCCGGTGCAGTAAATGTTTTGTTAGCCGATGGTTCATGGAAAAAGCTTTCGTATCCGGCAGCAACGAAACCTACAATCAGCAAATTGCTTATTTCGAATCAAAATCCAAATCAGAAATGGATTACATCCGTCAGGTACACACCAGGACTTTGCATTTTTGATGACAATGGAACACTTGATACACAAAGTGATGATAAATCTACTTTTATTTCAGCTTTTACCTACCCTGAAATAGACAATAACGGGTTGACAAAACTGATGCCTGTTTATCCAAATACCATTTATAGTATTGCTCAGGATAAAAATGGAGTAATTTGGGTTGGTACTGATATGGGACCTTTTCTGTTTAATAATTTATCCAATGTATTTAACACCAACTACACATGCTCTCGCGTCAAAATACCAAGAAATGACAGCACAAATCTGGCAGATTATTTGCTTGTAAACGAGAATATTAAAGCAATAGCTGTAGATGGCGCAAACAGAAAATGGATTGGCACAGGAAGCTCCGGAGTGTATTTAATGTCGGAAAATGGTCAGCAAACCATCAAGCATTTCACAATGACCAACAGCCCGTTATTATCAAATGATATCCTTTCAATAGCCATCAATCCTGTAAGCGGTGAAGTCTTTTTTGGGACATCGCAGGGAATTGTATCTTACCAAAGCGATGCAAGCGATGCCGGAGCTACATTTGAAAATGTGTATGCTTATCCAAATCCGGTTAGACAAAGTTATAAAGGTGTAATTACAATTACAGGATTAGTAGCTGACACACAGGTGAAAATCACTGATATTAACGGAAACCTGATTTGTGAAACTGTTTCAAACGGAAGTTTGGCTATCTGGGATGGAAAAGATTCACACGGCAGAAAGGTAAGTACCGGGATTTATCTGGCAATATGTGTGAATGCAGATGGAACTCAAAATACTATTACAAAAATCATGGTTATCAATTAAATCTGTAGAACACCTGAATGTTAATAATCGGATGTTTTTTTCTTTCGACAATAATTAGCGGAAATTGGTATATTTGAATTGTAATTTTGATGAAAAATTTAAAAAGAAGTTCTTCACTTGTTATACTGTTACTTGTCAATTTTATATTCGCATATAAATACATTCACAGAATAACCGATTTTTCTTTACAAATTTCGCTTTCATTAATACTGGTTCAATTTCTCTTTTACAAGTTTGAAAACAGAATTGTATTATCGACTAAATGGATTACTGTATTTTTTTATTCAGCAATCATACTACTACTTGGTGTCGTATTCTTCACATGGCTTAAAATTCCACTTGCAGGTCTGAATATAGATCGTTACAGTATTATTACTTCATTTATTGATGCAGCGTTAAAGGGGAATTATCCTTATTTTGCTAAATCTATTCAGGGAAACTATCCCGGACCAATGCCAACCTATTTTTTAATTGCTTTACCGTTTTATTTAATTGGAGAATTAAGCATCTTAAGTTTTATTGGTTATGGACTGTATTTATTTTACATTTCTAAAAGAATAAAAGATTTTACCCACATTAAATTTTTTCTGTTCTATTTTCTCAGCTCTATCTTTGTATATTGGGAGATTGCTTCAAGATCCAATATCTTTACTTTTTCGGTTTTAATACTGTTTTTAATGGATTATTTACTTCGTGTTCCTCAGAATAATAAGTTGAAAATAATTGTATTTTCTTTGTTGGCTGGTTTGTTGTTAAGTACAAGAAGTGTGTATAT
>CAIQOG010000119.1 GCA_903873355.1 uncultured Bacteroidales bacterium | reverse complement strand
TCTTATAATTTATATTATGTATAATAGGAATTATGGAAAGATTTGTATGCTCTACTCTGCTCATATAAAATCATCATTTTGGTTTTTTGAATGTTGGGGAAACAATAGCAAATAATCAGCTAACTAAAAACGGTTGAAATAAGTTGGAAGGAAACAATCTAAAGAAATTGAAATAAATAATCAAGGCTTTGAAAAAAGTAAATATTCGTTGTAAATTAATTTTCAGCTTATGTTGCGTATTTTTTACTCAGACCGGATTAAATTCGCTGACTCTCCTACTTTCCCTGTCCCATGGTGTTGAACTTATACGAAAAAGCCAGCATAACAAAGCTTTTCAAAGTATTATACTGCTGATCTTCCACATAATTACTGGATATTAGTTGTGAAACGCTAAGTTGTTGTTGAAGAATATCGTTAAAAACAAGGGTAATGGTGGCAGCTTTGTATTTCAGGAAGTTTTTACTGATTTCGGCATTCCAGAGCATCTCCTGCCGGTTATATGCGGCTGAAAATCCGGTCATATTGCGGTAGCTTACATTCGACGACAGCATCCACGAATCAGGAAGTGTGAACTGAGCCGTAAAGAATCCTCCCAGTATCGATGTGTTTTTGGGTAGTATATTTTCAACTGAATACGTGGTATTATTAAGCGAATACGTGGCTTTTGCCATCATGTAAAGCCACTCCCATTTGTATGTAAGTCCCAGTTCTTCGTTGGCAGAGACGGTTGTAGCTACAGTTTCCTGACTTGCGGAACTACCACTGAGCGAAGAGTAACCGATATTATTACGCATACCGCCAGTCGTATAGTTATTTATCTGAAAATTAGCACCTAAAGGTCTGCTGTACATGATCATTCCGTTGGTGTTCCACGAACCTGATTTATTAACAGGAGTGGTGGTTTTTACCCCTGTAGTGCCATCGTAGTTGGTATAATTGATAATATCATTGAGTATATAGTTCGCTTCCAGATTAATCATAAAAGCCTGTTGGGTTTCAGAATTATTATTGTTGAATCGAAGACGCGTCCAATGAGTGAATTTAGGCATTAAATCAGGATTACCGACCCTGATATTGGTAGGATTCGATTCATCACGCGAGGGGTCGAGTTGCATAACCGTAGGTGCTTCAGACCTGCCACGATAATCGAACCTCAGGCTATTTCCTTTGCTTATCGTGTACATCAGGTACGCATTGGGAGCATAATTATAAGTTTGATAACCCGGAAAATACGTTATAGTCGAATCGAGTCCCGATGCAGCAGCATTCTGAATAAAAGAACGACTGCGAATAAACGAAGGATTAAAATCAAGACCGAGTGTGTAAACCACTTTTTTGGCAACACCGCGGTAACTCATACCCAACTGTTGTGTCAGCGTTGTATTGTCCAGACTTTTGCTGTAAGGTAAATCCAGCACACTGTATTCGCCGGTTATCAGATCAGGCTTGAAGTTGTTTTTAATGTTTTCGCGCATACCCGACTGAATCCAGTATACAAACTGAAGGGAGTTTTTATCTCCAACGGGTTCAATATAAGACAGATACAAGCGGTTATTGAAATTGAGGGTGCTACTCTCCCACTGCTGATCGCGGTTAACAAGACGTTTGGAGGGACTATTCCGGAAGTAATAATACTGTGCATGTGTTTCACCGTCGCCCAGACTCATGGTATAACGCGAATCGATACTGATGGAAAGTTTACGGCGTTTTTTAGCAAAGTCGTGCGTCACAGTAAGCGTACCTCCCAAATCAAGTGCGGGAGTTTGCGAAAAGCTGTGATAGTGGTTGGAATTGACAGAATCCCGGGCTGCATTTCCGGCCTGTAACAGGCTCTGCCCCAGGTCATCGCGAAAAGTGCTGGTGTACGAAGCCGTCGGAGCAAATGAAAATACCCAGTTATCCACCGCTCTGCTTTCAATTTTGGCACTAAAACGCAATCCGTTATCCCTTACCAGTTGATTCAGCGTATCGGTCTGATAG
>CAIQOG010000118.1 GCA_903873355.1 uncultured Bacteroidales bacterium | reverse complement strand
CTGTTATTAATGGTGGAAAATATCACTTAATATTACCAGTTATTAAGGATAAAGCCAATTATCAGGCTGCATTATTATCAAATTCGGCTTTTTTAGATATACCAGTAGGAACGAATACATACAAATCCGAAAATAATGCTGAATCGGTTTGGGAAATTCAATATAATGATGAAGTTGGAACTAATACTTATTTGCCAGGATGGCTAACCGGAGGAAATCGACTGTATGAGTTTTTCTCTCCCCTAACTAATTCATATCAAAACCAGGTAATAGATCCTTCTTTATGGAATGAATTTGAATCTGTCTCAGGTCATCCCGGTGGTTATACTAAAGATCCAAGGGCTTATGCAACTTGTTATACTGATGGTGACTTAATGGACTGGAGATCAGAATCAGGATATAACAAAGGATTTCTTGGAAATGGAATAAATGCTAAAGGCCCTGCATACGATAAAATCTATGCAGGAACAGCTTTCAATGGAACAGCTATCGGATTAAAGAAATATTACTATCCTCAATTTGTGACTATTAGTTCATCACATCCTACAGCATCTCCTCAGGCAGCACCGGTGAATGTTCGTATTATACGATATTCAGATGTTTTACTAATGTATGCTGAAGCATCTCTTCAATATAATAATGATGCAGATGGAAGTGGTTTAGCAGCTTTAAATTTGGTTAGAGCCAGAGTTGATATGCCTTCTATTGGAACTTTAACCCCTGCAGCTATTGTGCACGAACGAAATGTTGAATTGGCAACTGAATCATTGAGATATTTTGATTTGTTACGTTGGAGTTATGATCCGGGGTTTGGAATTGATCTGTCAAAACTGTTTAACAACAATCCAAATTTCTTTGTAAATTTCGATAAAAATAAAAATTATTATTTTCCAATACCACAATCTGAAATAAATGCGAACAGAGGCGAATTAAAACAAAATCCAGGGTGGTAATTTTTAATGAAATCTTAAATGAAAACAAATATGAAAATCATGTATAAATTATTATTTGTAATTGCAGTCTTATTTTTTGTCGGGTGTGAGTCTGAAATAATAATACCTGTAAAATCAAGTTTTGAATTGTCATTTATAAAGCAAGGAAAAACTGAGGCAACGGCCGGAACCACATTTTATGTAAAAAATACAGGTTCAGGAGAATTTGTAACTTTATATGATGGAAATGCAGGGGCAGTTTGGGGTGAGGCTGGGGCAAAGGGTATACCATTTAATTTAGCTGACTCATTACCTGTTCTTTATAAAAATAAAGGCAAATATAATTTAACATTAGCGACGACCTCTGCTACAAAATTCGGGAAAGATACACTAAGAGAGGTTAAAACAGTTGAGATTAATGTGGTAGATGAAAGAAATGAAATTCTTGCTTTTAGTATAATGGATGTAAATCAAAATATAGTTTCTGGTATTATTTCTGCAAATGATACTACAATTACTATTTCTATTCCGGACAACAATATCAGTTTCAATTTCGCACCTACATTTGTTCTTAATTCTTCATTGTCAAAAGTTCAGGTAAACGGTGTAAATCAGGTTTCTGCCTCTACCAAACAGAATTTCATACCTCAAACGATTATAAATTATAGTGTCATTTCAGACAAGGGTTCAATCAGAGTTTATAAAGTCAAAGTTGTAACCTTTCCTGCATCTGCAGAGAATAAATTGCTTACATTCCAACTCGGATTAAGATCTGTTGGTGAAATTGCCAATATTGATGAAGTTAATAAAAAAGTAACATTGTCATTAAATTTTGCAACTAACAATTCTGGACCAACTATTGTTGCAATATCCTCACCTTATAGTACAGTTCAAATTAATAATGTTGCTTATAGTGCAACAAAGAATTATAATCTTGCTACAATAACTTCAATCAAAATAGTAGCTCAAAATGGAACAACATCAACATATTCATTCAGTTTAGGTGCGCAGCAAAACCCTTTGTTGTCATATAAGTTTACTGGTTTAAATCCTGAACCAACAGGAATTATTGATCCTATTGCTAAAACAGTAGTGATTAATGTGTTAAAAGGAACAGCCATTACTAATTTAATAGCAAGTTGGACAGGATCTCTTGGTGTTGTAAAAATCGGAACAACAGATCAGACAAACGCTGTTACATCAAACGATTTCAGCACTCCCAAAGTATATACATTTTACAAAGGAACTGTAGCAGGTGATTCATATACTGTAACAGTGAATGTAGTAAATTAATAATTATTGGAAATTAATTCTGTTCAGCTCAAAATATTACTTTCTAATTTTCTAAATACTCATTATTAAAAAAAAAATTCTATGCTTATGAAAACATTAATTTCTCTATTAGTAGCCGTTTTTTTATGTGTATCTGCAACATTTGCTGTAGATGATCCTACGTATGTCTCAAATTGGACATTTACAATGACACCAACCTGGTTTAAGTTTCCAACTGCTGGTGCACTTCCTAATGGAATTCCAGCTGTAACAGCGACAGCTAAAACCTGTTATGCTGATACCGTAAGTGTTGACGGTTTTGATGGTTCATTGAATGACTTTGATGCTACTTGGGCTGCTATACCATCAACTTTTGAATATCCAATTGCTAACAATATCAATATGCCTGCATCTGATCATGGAATAACTGATTACAAGGGCTCATTTAAAGTATTGTTTGATGATTTTAAAATGTACATTTTAGTCCAATTTACAGACGAAGAAATAAATGGTTCAAGAGGTAGTGAAACAATTGAAGTTATGTGGAGTCCGGATGATAAAAATAGTGCTATTCTTGCAAAACTTGGCAGTACAGATGGTATAAATGCAACCGATGCTACAAAAACTTATTTTGGATATAATCGGTATTCATGCTTTGGTGGTACTAAAGCAACATTAGATGTGAATGGATATAAAACTGTTTGGAAAATTACAAATAATCAAACAACCGGGGCGCTTACTGCAGCTGAAACTGCAGATGCCACCTATAAATTATTAATTACACAAAATGATAAAGGTGCAACTACCGGGGCAGGAATAATAAAACGTGTTGTTACAATTGATTATTTAGCAATGACCGGTGAACAACGTCCTAACTTTGATATTCCAACCTGGAGAGCAGCTAATGGCGGTAAGGGTATATCTTTCGATTTTAAAGTTACTGACTTTGATACTGATGATGCATTAAATACAGCTAAAGTTCCAGTTCAAAAACCTGCTGACTATTGGTGGAATGCTACCAATAATGATGGATATGCACAAACTATCTACAGTGGATATATATTACCAGCAAAAGCCTCTAATACTGCACTTCATTCAGTAAATGCTAAACCAGGTGTATTTGGTAAAATTACTACTGAACAAGTTGAATTGACTGAAGTAACCAATGCATCTGTATTTAATTCAGTTGGTAAACTTGTTAAGTCTTTGAAAAGTTGCAATGTAGTAGATATATCCGATTTGGAGAAAGGATTATTTGTTATTCGTGCCAATAATCAAACATTAAAGGTTGTAAGATGATATCCTATTTTATCTATTAGTTAAACACAATATTTTAAGAGGTTGATTAATATTATCAACCTCTTTTTCCCTCAATAAATTTAATTATTAAGAGGATTCTAACAGTTAAAATGATATTGACAAATGAAAAAAAATAAAATCAATAAAAGTATTATAGTTGGGTAAAATAATATAGTTTTTCTTTACATATATATTCTAATTTTGTATGTGTATTACTAAAGCTTGACGATTAATTAAAAGGAAAGATGATGGAATTTAGCAAGAGTCTGAAACAGCGTAGAATTCTGTATGAAGAATTGATATGTAAAAGAAATGAAATTTGTGAGTCGAATAATAATATAATTAATCGGTATGTGAATCCAATTCTAACAGCTGAGCATGTGCCTCTTGAGTGGCGTTATGATTTTAATCCAAAGACAAATCCATATTTTATGGAACGAATTGGAATCAATGGTACTTTTAACGCTGGAGCTATGAAGTGGAATAATAAATACTTGTTGATTGCCAGAGTTGAGGGATATGACCGAAAGTCGTTTTTTGCAGTGGCAGAAAGTCCTAATGGAATTGATAATTTTAGATTTTGGGAAAGACCAATAACAATACCACAAACAGATGATTTGGATATTAATGTGTATGATATAAGGCTAACATTACATGAAGATAAGTGGATTTATGGTATTTTTTGTAGTGAACGAAAAGATCCGAATGCAATTGAAGGTGATTTAACGTCGGCAGTTGTTACAGCTGGAATTGTTCGTACCAAAGATTTAATTTGTTGGGAAAGACTTCCTGACCTTAAGGCAAAAAGCCAACAACGGAATGTTGTTTTACACCCTGAATTCGTAAATGGTAAATATGCATTATATACCAGACCCCAGGATGGATTTATTGATCCAGGAAAAGGTGGTGGAATAGGTTGGGCATTAATTGACGATATTACTAATGCAGAAGTTCAGGATGAGAAAATTATTAATAATCGGAATTATCATACAATTAAAGAGCAAAAAAATGGTGAGGGTCCTCATCCTATAAAAACTAATAAAGGTTGGTTGCATTTAGCACATGGCGTTCGTAATTGTGCTGCCGGATTACGTTACGTTTTATATTTATATCTCACAGACTTAGATGATCCTAGTAAACTTATTGCTGAGCCAGCTGGATATTTTATGGCTCCACAAGGGGATGAAAGAATAGGTGACGTGTCTAATGTTTTATTCACCAATGGCTGGATTGCAGACGATGATGGTACAGTGTATTTATACTATGCATCTTCTGATACTCGTCTGCATGTAGCAACTACAAGCATTGCTAAATTGTTGGACTATTGCATTAATACACCCGCTGACGGTTTGGATACTCATAAATCGGTAGAATCAATAAATAATTTGATTGACAATAATAAAGCAGTAATGCAAAATAATGGTTCAATAAACTCTCATCAGAACATTGAACTCGAAAAAAGTTTGTTGGGATAATACAGTTTTATTTGTTTCCTTGTTTGTGACATCGAATAAAGTTAAGTAACAATATCAGAATCTATTTATTAATTTGCTTTCTCTTTATTAAATGTATTAGAACTTGAGATACAATTTTCCAATTTCAATAGAAGGCATTAATAGAGAATAACATTCGCATTAACAAAAGTAGATTGTAACAAATAAAACTGTAACTTTGGACGGTGTTAATTTAATTTCTGATATATGAGTTAATTTGAAACGGATAAGATTATTACTCTCTTATTCGTTTTTTTTAATAATAAAATTACAAGGGAAATAGCAACACTGTAATCAACTTTCAGTCCCAAAAAGTTATATCGTTTATCCCGAATCAGGTCATGGTTTACCGCCATTAGCGTATAATCGTAAAATGGAATGGATGAAAAAAGAGTTGGAAAATTCCAAAAAAACTAAAACTAAATAATTGTAAATTAAATAAATATGATATTAAATTCAGACAAAGTTCCTGTTTTAGAGAAAATATCTTACGGAATGGGAGACATGGCTTCATGTCTTTTTTACCAAACTTTCAGCATGTTTCTCTTGTATTTCTACACCGATGTTTTTGGAATTTCAGCTGTAGCCGCCGGAACTATGTTTTTGGTTGTTAGAATGTTGGATACATTCTACGATCCTATTGTGGGAATGCTTGCTGACCGTACCAATTCTAAATACGGAAAATTCCGTCCCTGGATTTTATATACTGTTGTGCCGTTTGGAGTGATTGGTTTTCTGACATTTTATACACCGGCATTGGCTACAAGTGCAAAATTGGTTTATGCCTATGTGACTTATACTGCCATGATGTTTATATATTCAACTATTAATGTCCCATATGGTGCATTGATGGCAGTAATGACACCTAACTCGCTTGAACGTACCAGTTTATCTGCTTTTCGCTCAATATCTGCTTTTTTAGGAGGACTAATTGTTCAGGCATTTACCCTGAAACTGGTAAATATATTCGGATTATTGAAACCACTTGCCAATGGAAAAGCCAACGAGCAATTTGGTTTTTCAACAGCAATGGGAATCTATGCAATACTCGCAGTTATTATGTTCTCAACCACATTTTTTGTGTGTAAAGAGCGTGTAAAACCTGTATCTGACGAAAAGAGTTCATTTAAACGTGATATAAAGGATTTGTTTCACAATACCCCTTGGCTAATTCTCACTTTGGTTGGAATCATGACTTGTTTATTTGTTGCTATACGAAATGGTTCAATTATTTATTATTTTAAATATTATGTCAACAATGCAGGTACAGCTAATTTGTTTGGTTTTAAAATTGGTGCTGATGCGTTGGTTTCAACTTTTATGGTTGTAGGAACTGCATTTTCAATTTTGGGAACCGTACTTTTGAAACCTATGGCGGCCTGGATTGGCAAAAAACAGGTTTACATGCTTTCAATGACATTGGGTACTCTCACTTCTCTAGCCTATTATTTTTTAGACAAAGACCAAATATCATTAATGTTTCTATTTCAGGCACTTAGTAATTTAGTAGTTGGTCCGGCAATGGCTATGATGTGGAGTATGTATGCGGATACAGCTGATTATTCCGAATGGAAAACTGGTCGTCGTGCAACAGGACTGATTTATTCGTCAGCTAATTTCTCTCAAAAATTCGGTTGGTCTATTGGTGGAGCAATAGCCGGATATCTGTTGGCCTATTTTGGATTTGTAGCCAATGCGCCGGTTACTGAACAAACTGAGCATGGTGTAAAAATACTTTTTGCAATCATGCCTGCTTTTTGGAGTATAATTGCTGTTATTGCTTTGTTTTTCTATCAGTTAGACGAACAAAAGGTATTGGATATTAATAAAGAATTAGCTGATTTAAAAGTAAAAAATCATGAAAAACAATCTTAATTTTGCTCTTGCAACACTCGGACTTTTTGGATTTGGAAAAACTGACGCCCAACCAAAACCAAATGTGATTTTTATTTTGGCCGATGATTTAGGTTATAATGACTTGTCATATTTTCGGGGAATGTCGCAACAAAGTATAGATCAACCATCGACTTCGCAAACACCTAATATTGATGAATTGGCTAAAAGTGGAATAGCTTTCACCAGTTTTTATTGCGGTTCGGCAGTAAGTTCTCCTTCAAGAGCTTCTTTATTAACTGGAAGAAATTGCACCAGAGTTGGCATTTATAATCACCTTGATGACACTACTATTGTTCATTTAAGAAAAGAAGAGGTAACTATTGCTGAAATGTTGAAACAAAGTAATTATCAAACCGGACATTTTGGGAAATGGCATCTTTCAAAAAATAACTCAAATCAACCAAATCTTAATCAGCAAGGATATGATTATGAATTCCACACATTTAACAATGCAATACCATCTCATAAAGATCCGATAAATTTTTTTAGAAATGGAGTACCTGTTGGTGCTTTAAAAGGGTATTCATGTCAATTGGTGGTGGACGAAGCTATTGGTTGGTTGCAATCAAATAAACAAATACAAGATCCATTTTACATGGATGTGTGGTTTAATGAACCGCATGAAAAATGTGAAGCACCAGACTCTTTAAAAGACAGACATGCTTATAGAAAAGAGTATTACGGAGCAATTGAGAATCTCGATATTGCTGTGGGTCGATTAATGGCTTATTTGAAAGCTAATAATCTCGAAAAAAATACGATTATTATGTTTAGTTCTGACAATGGTTCGGAACAACGAAACTCTAATAAACCGCTTCGAGGAGAGAAATGTTTTAATTATGATGGTGGAGTGCGTGTTCCGTTTATAATCAGCTGGCCGGGGCAAGTTCCGGAAGGGAAAATCTCTGATTTTCCGGGAAGTTTTACTGATGTTCTTCCTACAATTGCCAAATTTACTTCTACCGTTTTGCCAAAAAACAGAAAATTGGATGGCGAAGATATTTCTAAAGTATTTACGGGTAAAACGCCTGAAAACTATACTCGAAAAACACCAATTTTCTTTTTCCGTTATATGCAGGATCCTATTTTGATGCTACGTGAAGGTGATTGGTTGTTACTTGGTTACGATGAACTATTGCCCTATATGGACAGATACAATGCCATAAAATTGGCAAAGTTACAACCCGATCCCGGACGACCACCATTCTCAAATTGGGGTTATAGTCCCAAACACGAGGCGTTTAGAAAAAGTATTGAACCTCATTTCTTTGAGCTTTATAATATCAAAAATGATATGACAGAGCACAATGATGTTAGTAAAAACCATCCTGATTTGGTGAAGAAAATGAAAGCCAACATGTTGAAAATGAAAGATGAAATGATGAAAGAGGGTGGTGATTGGTTTAGCAAATAATTCAATTATTAATTTATAAAATAAAGAAAAATGAGTAAAGTAAAAGAAATTGCAAAAATGATTGATCATTCAATCTTAAGTCCATTGTTTACGGATGCTGATTTGCAACGTGAGTGTAAAATTGCCGTAGAATACGATGTAGCTTCGGTTTGTGTTAAACCATATGCTGTTAAACAAGCAGTCGAATTATTGAGAGGTTCTGACGTATTTGTAGGATGCGTAATCGGATTTCCAGCAGGAAATAGTGCAACAATTGTGAAGGAGTTTGAAACAGAACAAGCGTGTATAGATGGCGCTGTAGAAATTGATATGGTTATCAATATTGGAAAGGCACTTCAAGGAGACTGGGCGTACGTGGAAGAAGAAATTAAAGCGGTAGTAGATATGGCTCATAAATACAATGCCATTACCAAAGTAATTTTCGAAAATGACTATGTAACAAAAGACGATGACAAAATTAAATTGTGTGAAATTTGTACCAAAGTTGGAGCAGAGTATGTAAAAACTTCTACCGGTTACGGTTTTGTGAAAGGCGAGGATGGCAAATTCTCTTATGTTGGCGCTACCGCTCACGATATTGCTTTGATGCGCAAACATTCGGGTCCAAATGTTCAGGTAAAAGCGGCTGGTGGAGTTCGTACCTTGAAAGATATGCTTATTCTGAAGGAATTGGGAATCACTCGTTGTGGATCTACAGTTACAGCGCAGGTTATTGCCGATGCCAAGATTTTTTTCGGTGAAGAATAGAATAAATTTTCAGCCCGCTAAACAGTTTTATATTGTTTAGCGGGTTCAATATAAAAAACTTTAAATTTTGATTACCATGAAAAAATTTTACATTATAACTGTATTCATGTTTGTGTTACTTGTTTCATTTTCACAAAATTATACTGTGCAATTCGTACCTACAAATTCTGCTGATATAATTGACAGCATTAAGGTGTTAAATATGTCAACAAATTTAATCAGTACAATTCCAGCAGGAATTAATATGCACCTTGTTGGCTCAACTGCCGTGGTTGATATTTACGCCTCAAAATTGAATCTTAAAATTTCGCCAAATCCTGCTGTAAATTATGCTGAAATTGAATTTTATGCAGAAAGTCCCGATAATATGAGATTGGAAGTTTTTGAAATTTCGGGTAAAAAAGTATTTCAACATCAGGAAAAAATTGACGCAGGAAACAATAGTTACAATTTAAAAAATATCGGGAAAGGACTTTTCCTTGTAAAAGTAAGTTTGACCTCTCAAATATATACTGCAAAATTATGTTCAAATTCCACAAACTCAAATTCTAACATTAGTTTAGAAAAAGGTGTTTCAGAAAATTTGCAACATTCTATCCAACATGTAAAATCTCAATATAGTGTTGATGTTCCATATACTGTTGGAGATAGATTGTTAATGACTGGATTTTCAGGAAAAAAGAAAACCATCTTGACTGACATATTTGTTGGCGACAAAATTATAAATTATAAATTTTTAGATTGTGTCGATGGCGATGGATATTCTTACCCTGTAGTATTTATTGGAACTCAGGCATGGATGGGCGAACATCTTAAAACCACCAGATACAATGACGGAAACAAAATTTATAATAGCACCCTTAGTGCTGAATGGAAAGTATTAACTGGTCCTGCCTATTGTTGGTATAAAAATGATTCTGTTACCTATTGCCCATACGGAGCTTATTACAATTGGTATGCAGCAACTACAAGTAATATTAGTCCGGTAGGTTGGAGAGTTCCTTCTAATGCTGATTGGACAAAACTCATAGATTTTTTAGGAGGGAAAACTGTAGCGGGTGGTTACATCAAAGAAACCGGCACTACGCATTGGCTTACACCTAATTTGGATGCGAATAATATTACGGGGTTTACATCAATGCCTAGCGGACACCGTACAAATATGGGTGCTTTTAGTGAAATGGCTCACTTTACCCGATTCTGGACAACCGAACAAATAAGCGATGCAAATGGATATGATGTTATTATTACGTATTCAAATGCTTCTTTTAATCTTCAAAATTGGCAAAAAACATTTGGATTTACTATCCGATGTGTAAAAGATTTATAATAAACAATAACGATACAATTTATGCAATACGGATATTTCGACGATGACAAAAAAGAGTACGTTATTACTTCTCCCAACACACCACGTTCCTGGAGTAATTACCTTGGTTCTACCGAATATGGAGCAATTATCACCAACAATGCCGGTGGGTATAGCTTTTATAAATCGGGTGGACAAGGACGTTTTATCCGTATGCGTTTTAATTCTGTACCGATGGATCAACCCGGCAGGTATTTGTATTTGCGCGATAAAGAAACAGCTGATTATTGGTCGGCTTCGTGGCAACCGGTAGGTAAACCGCTTGATAAATACAAAAGTATATGTCGTCATGGTTCTGCTTATACCATTATTGAATCGGAATATGCCGGAATAAAAACTGAAACCCGCTATTTTGTTCCCATGGGTCAAACCTTCGAAGTTTGGCATTTGAAAGTAACCAATAATAGCGACAAAGTGCGCGAATTAAGCATGTTCTCATTTGTGGAATATGCCGGAAACTGGAATGCTATGGACGATTTACTAAACCTTCAATACACACAATACACCGGAAAAATGGATGTGATTGACGGTATTATCAGCCATGGAACAAACGTGAATATACCTGAAATGCCTGATAATTTTGGTGAAAAAGATCAGGGACGATTTTCTTTTCTGGCTTTTACCGGTGGTGAGATTGTAGGATATGAAACTGATTTGGCCCGTTTTTTAGGCAGTTATCGTACTTATGCCAATCCAGAAACGATAGAAAAAGGCATTTGCTCCAATTTCATAGCAGCAGGCGATAATATGTGTGGTGTTTTGCAAATTGATGCGACACTTCAACCGGGCGAAAGCCGTGATTTTTTTGTGTTGATGGGCGTTGGAAAAGCTGAAAATGAAGGTAAGCAAGTGGTTGCAGAATTTGCAAATATTGAAAAAATTGATGCTGAATTCGAAAAACTGATAAACTACTGGCACAATCGTATTGGAGGAATCACAGTAAAAACACCCGATCCGGAATTCAATAGTATGCTCAACATGTGGAGTCCATACAACTGTTTAATCACTTTTG
>CAIQOG010000117.1 GCA_903873355.1 uncultured Bacteroidales bacterium | reverse complement strand
GCAACTATGTAACCTTGCTGTTTCATTTCACTGGCTTCTTCAACTGTTGCAACCGGAAGAATACTCTTTACCCCGTTATGAATTGCTGTACATATTGATGAACTTGCCCTCAAAACATCTACGATTACCACCAGATTTTCATCATCTGAATGCTTATCATAGATTGCAGGTGACAAACAAACCTCCAGCCGATTTTTGGGTTTTTCCATTTTCAGGTTAAAGAAACAAAGATAAGTAAAGTCACCGACGGAGACCTATTCTAAGCATTAGAAAATTGGATTTAAACTAAAGGTAAGATTGAAAAAGGAAAATGAAAAGAGGATAAAAGAAAAAGGAAAAGACATACTGTGTATTCAAGTTTTCCTCTTTCCGTTTTCCTCTTTCAGGTTAAATTATACTGGATTGATAAAAGGCAGCTTTACTATTTTAGCCTTAAGTAATTTATTGCGAACATTCACATAAATTTCGGTACCGATGGCCGAATAGGCTTTATGAATATATCCCATACCAATGCCTTTGTTCAGAACCGGCGACATGGTTCCCGAAGTGACATGACCAATTTCATTTCCATCCTGATCGGTTAGCTTGTAATCGTGACGCGGAATCCCACGGTCTATCATTTCAAACCCGCGTAATTTGCGGTCAACACCTTCCTGTTTCTGCATCAAAAGGAAATCCTTGTCAATAAACTCATGACCGTTGAATTTCGTGATCCAGCTTAATCCGGCTTCAATAGGCGAAGTGGTATCGTCAATATCGTTTCCGTAAAGGCAATACCCCATTTCAAGCCGCAAAGTATCGCGTGCAGCCAACCCTATTGGCTTAATTCCGAACTCTTCACCGGCTTCAAAAATCACCTTCCACATGTTTTCTGCAACTTCATTTCTGAAATACAATTCGAAGCCTCCTGAGCCGGTATAACCAGTAGCAGAAATAATTACATCATTGACCCAGCCAATAGCACCGCTTACGAAGGTGTAATATTTGATCTCAGATAAGTCGATATCGGTAATTTTCTGAAGTGTGGCCTCTGCTTTTGGTCCCTGAATGGCTAACTGGCTGATCGAACCGGATGAATTTTCGAGAATTGCATCCTTCGTATTTTGTGAAACAATCCAATTCCAGTCTTTTTCAATATTGGAAGCATTTACTACCAACATGTATTTTTCGGGCTCATAATAATAAACCAGGAGATCGTCTACAATTCCACCTTTTCCGTTCGGAAAACAGGAATATTGAGCCTGTCCGATGGTCAGTTTGGATATATCGTTTGAAGTTACCCGTTGAACGAGTTCCTTGGCATTCGGGCCTTTTACCCAAAACTCACCCATGTGCGACACATCAAATACTCCGACTGAATTACGAACGGCCATGTGTTCGTCTATGATTCCGGAATATTCTATTGGCATTTCAAAGCCGGCAAATTCAGCCATTTTAGCGCCCAACTGCTTATGAATATGATTCAGGGATGTGAATTGCATAATTTTTTTTGATTTTTATATGACAAAAATAGCTCATTTACTATGCTCAAAGCATGAAGAAAATCAGTTGCCAAAGATATTCGTTTTTATCGTTCATCACCGAAATATTTCGCTCACTTAAGTCAAATATATTGGAGCGTTTTGGGTAGGTTGTTTTCAATTATTTCCGT
>CAIQOG010000116.1 GCA_903873355.1 uncultured Bacteroidales bacterium | reverse complement strand
GGCAGCTGGTAGTTAATAATCAGTGAACATTCCAAACTCTCAAATCTTTCAAATTATTTCTCAACAAAAATTGTCTGAGTTGGGTAGGCAAAGTTTATTTTTGCTTTTTTGAAAGCGCTCAGAATTTCACAATTCACTTCTGAAGGCGTTTCCATTACATCGCCTTGTTTCTTAATGAAATAGACAAACGTAATTACCAACGCATAGTCAGTAAAATCGGTAAAAGATGCAACAATATCCTTTTGGTCAACATGTTTTATACGATTTGGAATGTCTTTCAAAATAGCGAGTGCTTCATTCATTTTTTCAGGAGTAGTCTGATAGGTCACACCAAGTTTCATTAGCACCCTGCGCATCGGCTCTTCAGTAATGTTTTCGATGGGTGCATCCACCATTTTGTAATTGGGAATTGTCACCAGTCGTTTTTCCAACGTACGGATTCGGGTACTGCGTATGCCGATATCTTCTACATTCCCTTCAAACTTATCAACTTTGATTCGGTCACCAATGCGGAAAGGACGGTCAGTGAATATTGTAATTCCACCAAAAATATTTTTAATTGTATCCTGTGCTGCTAACGCAAAGGCTAAACCACCAATACCAAGTGTTCCAAGCAAAGCACCAACATTAACCCCCACATTATTCAAAGCCATTACAATTCCTAATGCCCAAATTACAGCTAAAATGGTTCGTCTCAGAATCGAAATAAGGTGTGTGTCCAGAATTTTACTTTTCCCGTTATCGGCTTTTGGCACCCAATATTCTTCAATAAGCGCATTGATCAGTCGGGCTACAAACCAGGTTATATTGATAACAGTCAGTATTTTATAGGATTTGGCTATGATATTTTCAACTTGAAATCCTAAGTCCAGTCGTTTGGCTGCAACCCAAATCGCAAACAGCGCAATTCCCAATAAAACCGGGGATTCCAGCATTTGAAACAGAATATCATCCAACCTGCTTTTGGTTTTTCCGGTTAGTCGCTGAATGACATGTTTATTCAATAAAACAATTATCTTATTGAGAATCAGCGCACCAAAAATAATGGCAAGTGAAATCAACCAATCGCTGACTTTATTTCCGAAAAATGTGTCCTGTAATATATTTAATTCCTGCATGTTATATAAAAAATTAGTAATGAGTCAAAGCCCTTTAACCGGTTACTTTTACATAAATAGATTGTTCAATGTTGGACGTATTAAAATTAACCATAATGCCAAGTTTTTTATCACAAAGTTTCAGATAAGTATTAATCTCCTGGTGGTTAGTTTCAGTAATAAATTCTTCCGACTTGATTGAAATTATAACTTTATTATCTATCAATAAATCAACCTTATAACTGTCATTGAGTTTTGTGTTGTCGTAAATAATAGGTAATGAAGGTTGAGATTTTACATTAAATCCCATTTTGCATAATTCGTAAAACAACACTGATTCATAGGTTGATTTCTGTAAACCGGGACCAAGTGAATTGAAAACCTTTACAATTGCTTCCCTGGTTTTGAAATAAATATCATTTTCTGTCATTTCCATAGTCGATTTTCAGTAGAATTATTAATCTCAATAATATTAATAACGTAAAACAGTTAATAATGTTTATATATTAATCTTCAAAATCAGGTGGAAATCCGAATGCAATTGCATCGCTCGGCATCCGCCAATCACCACGTGGCGATAGGTTTATTGACCCGACTTTGGGTCCATCCGGAATACAAGAACGCTTAAACTGTTGTGCGAAAAACCTCCGAATAAAGGTTTTAAGCCATTTTTTTATGGTTTCCTCATCATAAATTCCATCAAATGCTCTGTTTGCGAGAAAAAGAATCTTTGCAGGACTAAACCCGAACCGAACAAAGTAATATAAAAAGAAATCGTGGAGTTCATACGGACCTACAATATCTTCTGTTTTTTGAGCAATATCACCGTTTTCGTCTGCTGGTAAAAGTTCAGGACTAACAGGGGTGTCGAGTACATCTTTTAAAATCACTTCCGATTTTTTATCAAGCTGATGAGCAGCCCAATCAACCAGATAACGAACCAACGTTTTAGGGACACCCGAATTTACAGCATACATCGACATGTGGTCGCCGTTATAAGTTGCCCAACCCAATGCTAATTCCGACAAATCACCGGTTCCAATTACCAGTCCGTTGTGCTTATTGGCAATGTCCATCAAGATTTGTGTTCGCTCCCGCGCCTGCGTGTTTTCGTAGGTTACATCATGTTGATCCGGATTGTGATTTATGTCTTTGAAATGCAGTAATGAAGCCTCTTTAATGGATATTTCCATTTGGGTAATTCCAAGTGACTTCATCAGATTGATTGCATTGCTGTAAGTGCGGTCAGTCGTTCCGAAGCCCGGCATAGTTATGCCGATAATCCGTTTTCGGTCGTAAGCAAGTTTGTCAGCCGTTTTCACACAAACCAACAATGCAAGTGTAGAATCCAAGCCTCCTGATATCCCAACCACAACTGTCTCGGAATTTGTATGTTTCCATCGTTTTGCCAATCCACCCACTTGTATCGAGAAAATCTCTTCACAACTTGCATCACGATTCAATGGCGAAGGCACGAACGGATGCTTTTCAAAAGTTCGTTTCAGTTCAAATTTTGTAAAATGTGCATCTTCAATTTTTATTGTCCGATAAACTTCTGCAGATCTATCGTTGCAAAAATTGGTATTACGCATGCGGTCGGCTTGTAAACGTTCAATATCTATTTCACTGACAATCAGTTGTGAAAGAAATGAAAAACGTTCAGAAGCAGCAATGATTTTACCATTTTCAGCAATGATACCATTTCCTGAATAAACCACATCGGTAGTCGATTCGCCAGCTCCGGCTGATGCGTAAACATAACCCGCATTACAGCGAGCTGATTGTTGTTCAATAAGCTGACGGAGATATTGATGTTTTCCGGTAAGTTCGTTAGTGGCTGAGAGATTGAAAATTACGTCAGCACCATGAATAACATGTTGTGAACTTGGGGGAATAGGCACCCATAAGTCTTCGCAAAGCTCAATGCCGAATGAGAACTTTCCATCACTGAAAAGTAAATTTGTTCCAAATGGAACTTCTTTGCCGGAAAGTAAAATCGTTTGATTGTTGGTGGCAGTTGCAGGTGCAAACCAGCGTTTCTCGTAGAATTCGTTGTTATTTGGCAGATGTGATTTTGGAACAACTCCCAGTATATGACCACCTTGCAGAACTACAGCCGTATTAAATAACTGATTCTGAATCCGTAGTGGCATTCCGACAATTATGACAGCGGTTGTTGAAAAAGTTTTCATCTGAAGCTCAGTCAGAGCTTTAAGAGCATCGTCAAGTAATTGCTGCTGAAAAAACAAATCGGCACAGGTATATCCGGTCACTGAAAGTTCAGGAAAGCACACAATCTGTACTTTTTCCTCCTCTGCTTTCAGCATAAGTTCGCCAATTTGTGCTGCATTGAAAGCACAGTCTGCTACCCTAAGTTCAGGAATGGCAGCGGCAACCCGTATAAATCCGTTATTCATATTTTCCCCTCCAAAAAGAGAGTTAAGTTTATGTCTGGAAAATAGCCCTGTAATGGAGTCTTAGGTTATCCTAATAGATTTCTCCTTTAGCGGCCAGCAAAGTATTTTTCAACAAAGAAACAATTGTCATTGGTCCAACACCACCCGGAACCGGAGTTATAAAAGAACATTTAGGTGCCACTTCATCAAATTTCACATCACCACTCAGTCGGAATCCGCTTTTAGTTTTATCAGATGGAACTCGTGTTGTTCCCACATCAATTACTGTAACTCCATCTTTTACCATATCAGCCGTCAAGAACTCCGGCATCCCCAATGCTGCAATGATTATATCAGCTTGGAGGCAAATTTCTTTCAGGTTTTTCGTGCGACTGTGGCAAACTGTAACCGTGGCATCGCCCGGATAACCTTTTTGCATCATGAGTGAAGCAACCGGTTTTCCTACAATATTACTGCGACCAATTACAACACAGTTTTTACCCGAAGTTGGAATTTCATAACGTTTCAGTAATTCAATAATGCCTGAAGGTGTTGCCGACACATAACAAGGTAAACCGATTGACATGCGACCCACATTCACCGGATGAAAACCATCCACATCTTTGCGATAGTCAATAGCTTCAATAACTTTTTGTTCCGAAATATGCTTTGGTAAAGGTAGCTGAACAATAAAACCATCCAGTCCTTTGTCATTATTTAATTCTATTATTTTAGCCAGTAATTCTGCTTCTGTAACATTATCTTCAAATGTGATTTTTGTTGAAGTAAAACCAACCTGTTCGCATGATTTTACTTTGTGAGCCACGTAAGTTTCACTTCCTCCATCGTGACCAACAATGATTACAGCTAAGTGTGGAGCGCGTTTACCGGCTGCCACCATGGTTTTTACTTCTTCAGCAATCTCAGTTTTAACCTGTTCGGAAATTGCTTTTCCATCGATAAGTGTGTACATCCCAATATGATTGAAAGCTGATTTACTGATTCCGTTGAATAATTGCTACTAACTGTCAATTATCAACTGTCAACTATCAACTGATTAATTATCTTTTTTTTCCGAATTTCAATTTTCCCTGACTCATAGAAGCCATACGCATCATTTTGCTGGTTTGTTCGAACTGTTTCAGCAGTCGGTTCACTTCCACAATAGTTGTACCACTTCCGCTAGCAATACGCTGTTTCCTGCTTCCATTCAACAATGTTGGATTAGCTCGTTCTTTCGCTGTCATGGAATGAATTATTGCCTCAATACCCTTAAAAGCATTTTCATCAATATCAACATCTTTCAACGCTTTTCCCATTCCCGGAATCATTGATGCAAGATCTTTGATATTACCCATTTTCTTGATTTGGGCTATCTGAGCCAGAAAATCATCAAAATCAAACTGATTTTTGGCAATTTTTTTCTGAATCCGCCGGGCTTCTTCTTCATCATATTGTTCCTGAGCGCGTTCAACCAACGAAACGATATCACCCATTCCCAAAATACGATCGGCCATACGTTCAGGATAAAAAACATCCAGCGCATCCATTTTCTCGCCGGTACCTACAAACTTAATCGGTTTGTTTACCACCGAACGAATTGAAAGTGCAGCACCACCACGGGTATCACCATCAAGTTTTGTCAGAATTACTCCGTCAAAATCAAGTTTATCATTAAATTCTTTTGCAGTATTAACTGCATCCTGACCCGTCATCGAATCAACTACGAACAGAATTTCCTGAGGATTAATGGCTTTTTTGATGGCAGCTATCTCGGCCATCATCATTTCATCAATCGCCAAACGACCGGCGGTATCGATAATTACCACATCATTGGCATGCTGTTTGGCATATTTTATTGCAGCTTCGGCAATTGCAACGGGATTTTTGCTTGTCAAATCAGAGTAAACAGGCACACCAAGTTGTTCTCCAAGTACTTTAAGCTGTTCGATAGCAGCAGGTCGGTATACATCGCAGGCAACTAATAACGGATATTTTCCACGTTTGGTTTTAAGCAGGTTAGCCAGTTTTCCCGAAAAAGTAGTTTTTCCAGAGCCTTGTAACCCTGACATCAAAATTACAGCTGGATTTCCTTTCAGATTAACATCAACACTTTCGCCACCCATGAGCATAGCAAGCTCATCGTGAACGATTTTCACCATTAATTGTTGCGGTTTAAGGGCTGTCAATACATTCTGACCAATGGCTTTTTCCTTAACTGTTTCGGTAAACGATTTGGCAATTTTATAGTTAACATCGGCATCGAGTAATGCTTTGCGTACATCCTTAAGAGTTTCCGCAACATTAATTTCCGTAATCCGACCTTCACCTTTCAGTATTTTAAACGACCTGTCGAGTCTTTCACTAAGTGATTCAAACATAATGTTTTGTAATTAAATTGTTCAATCTTAACCGATTGAATTCAGAGGGTAAATTTTAATGAGCACAAAGGTACAAAAAAACGCCAAATTTTCCAACCTGAATGTCAATGGATATTTAATTTATCTGATTTTAATTGCTCAGCTACAAATTCTATCAAATCAGGGAAAAATAGATGAAATTTTGTTTCAATTTCCTGTGAATGCTCGTCAAGAAACCCGATAATAAGATCAGGTTTCAGTGCCGAAACTTTATGGTTCGACATTATTTCTAACGACTTCTTTAAACCTTTAATTTTAGAGTATTTCCCAAGTCTGTTCGTTATGATAAAATGAAATATAAAACCCTTCACTTTGGTCGGCAAATGTTTGTAATGAAGCAGAGTCGCGAAGTAAAATCGGAATGCAAAACGGTTTAGTGTTATTCCGTTCGTGTAAAACCGGAAGCTCTTTGCCAGAAAATAATCGAAATACATATCGGCAATTATGGCAGAATACCGACCGAATGCCGGACGCAAAAGCAATACCGTTTCTTTTACAACCGAATGATTGTCAGTATATTCATCGATTAATCGATGCAGGATTATTCCTTTTTTAATTTCAGCCGGGTATTTCTTTAGTTTGCTTCCTTTTACAAAATCACCGATAAAGTTACCAATCTGAATTTCAGGATTATTCCCTGATAAAAATATATGCGCTAAATAATTCAAATCAAAAATTTAAAATTTCAGCACAAAAGTAGCGATTTAATTGTTTAATGGAATGAAAACTGTATTAAGTTGATATTTTTGAATTATTTAACTCAAAAAATGATTAAAATGAACAGGTATTCATTTATATTTGCAGCATGAGAGTAAAAGACGATGAAAAAGTAAATAAAATTTACCGTGCAGCTATTAAAATAGTCAACCGGGATGGGTTCGAAGGTAGCTCGATGGCAAAAATAGCTACCGAAGCAGATGTTGCACCAGCAACCATCTACCTTTATTTTGATAACAAGGAAGATATGATTAAAAAACTATTCGTTCATTTAAAATCACGAATGGGTGGTTCTTATCATAACAATATCAATGAATTTACACCATCCAAAGGGACTTATAGAACTATGTGGCTGAACCATTATCAGTTTATTAATGATAATATTGAAGAATTCAATTTCCTTGAAAATTTCTCAAACTGTCCGTTAATCAACAAAATTGAGAACGAGCAAAAACTTGATTATTGCTCTTCTATTGAGAATTTTTTTGAACAATCGAAATACATCGGTTTAATTCAAAACCTTACAAATGATTTATTATACAGTTTATTGTTCTCTCCAATTAATTAT
>CAIQOG010000115.1 GCA_903873355.1 uncultured Bacteroidales bacterium | reverse complement strand
TCTAAACGGTAGATTTGGCTGTGGGAAATCGGTACTGATAGAGGCATTCTGCAAAGTTCTGAACGACCTAACACCCCGCGAAACTGACCGGATTGAAACAATACACGCTATCGAATTAGTGGATCAAATACGGCTCAATGGCGTTATCCCGTATTCAAAGAAAAATCTATGCATACAAGATTTGGGAAAAGAGAAAATTGAGATAAATGACTTTGGTACAAAATACAAACCCATTTCGGAGTTATTGGCGGTTCGAGCTGAGAACGGTGCAATAACTTTTGGAAGTACCAACCTGCTTACAAAAACCTTTGGGGAATTTTACGACCCTTACATTGGCGCACGAATAACGGAACATGTCAACCTTGTTTTTCTACAAGGTGAAAATCGCCGTCCCGATTATTCTATCAATCAGCCAGTAAAAAATGTAACGTAAAATATCCTTGAAAAATATGTCTAGCAAATTCAGCGAAACGAAACTACCAATACAATCTTCCGACCGGGTACAATTGGTAAAAGATTTTCTTGAGCAACATTACGAAATCAAAATCAATGTATTCGATACGTCGAAATCATTTATTGTTGCCAGGGATAAAAAGCTTTACAAATCAGAACCATCGATAAACGACATTTCCCTGCACATGGAGAGTGAAGGAGTTAGAGGTTGTGATTCTATTCTGAAGAAGATTATTAATTCGCCCAATCAGGTAACTACGTTCAATCCAATAACTGATTATATCAACAGTTTGGCGGGTGCATGGAAAGGTGAAAGCCATATTGACAAGCTTTGTCAACACATTCAGGCAAGAGACTTTGGAGATAAAACAGAAACCCATTATCAGGATCGTTTCAAAACCATTCTAAAAAAATGGCTAGCGGCCTCCATTGCTTGCGCTTTGGGTGAACGGCAAAATGATGTAATGATAGGATTCGTACATGCTGACGAGGGAATTGGAAAAACGTATGCATTGGAATTCCTTATGCCTAAAGAACTAAAAGCCTACTATATCAAGTCGGATAAGGACGAACGATTCTTCAATATTACCACAGCGTTCACCCACAATTTTATGGTAAACTTTGATGAATTCGTGGGAGTTACCAAAACTACTGCCGACACGTTGAAGAAAGTAATATCGAGCACCGAGATTACAATAAACAAGACATTTACTTACTCAATTCCACGCATTGGCAATGGAGTATTTACAAGCAACAAGACAAAAGAACTGGGAGGTTTCCTTACACCCGAAATGGGTTACAGACGGTTTGCTGTTATTGAATTAGACAGCATTACACACGGCTATTCTAAAGAAGTTAACGTTGACCAGTTGTGGGCTGAAGCGTATGTACTTTATAAAAATGCCGATTTTGATTTCGTGTGGAATCTGGAGGATTTTGAAGAATTTAGAACCTATAATGCAAATTACCTTGTTGAAACTCCGGCATTCAAACTTATTAAAGAATACTACCGGTTACCTGAATTGAACGAAGAATCAATTTTTAAACTGCCTATGGATATTTTGCAAGACCTGCGAAAAGCACGAAAACTAAGCACTTCAATGACCAATGTTTCCGACGTAACCATTGGACTGGCACTCAAATCACTTGGATTTGTACGACACGGAAAGAGAATTAATAAACTTCAAACCCGATACGGTTACCATGTCATACCACTTTTCGAATAATAAACAGAATTTATAATCAATCTAAAACCAATTAAAACATACATTATGAGCGAATACAATGTTTATCTCAGAGTACCAGAATACTTAGCTGACTGGATTACACATACTTTTGGTAATCCGGTAATCCTGGTCAAAGATGGCCCGGAAAGCCGTTTGTTGAACGAGCAAATCTGCAAAACACCTCTCAACAAAAAACCGGACACCGGTGAGGGCTGTAACATCACCATTCCCATTCCTTTTTTCAAAGGGAAACACCCCGAAACCTACAACTACATTCATAAGAGTGGAAAAAAAGCTTTGATGGAAAGTTTTTACACTTTGCTTCGCAAAAACCTGATGGAAGAAGTCGGATCGTTGGAAAACGGGAATTGTAAAATGGCGACACTCATTTACGCTTTTATGGAAAAACACGGAATTGAAGAACGGCATTGGTATACCGTAAGTCAAATCTATTATCGGACACGAAAAAAGTACTTTTTGGATAATGGAGTGAAAATTCGCTGAAATCTTCATAACATGGAGAGCAATTTTACAGATTACTAAACAATTGGAATAAGACAAATTTATAAAACAAACAAAACAAGTAAAATAAATACGTATGAACTGCAAAACCTTAGCCGGAATAAAATATGTCGATTTCATTTCAATTGCCGATTTGACCTTGTATCCAAAGAAACACATTCGCCCGGGCAAACCAATTTCTACTATCGGAAATTGGGTGGAAATGGCATTAGTAGAGTTGGTTTCATGCAGCAGCACTTCCGAGCGCACTGATGCGGGAATTGTATATACCAGCAAAATTGCAGGTATGTTGACAGATAATGATGAGAATGATGCTGAGTTACAAAACCGCTTACAAAACAAGTTCCACGCTTATAAACTGACCGATGTGTATGGGAATGAATATCTAGTGGGCATAAATATAAAGCCATTTCCTGAGATTACGTTTTCACCCACTAACGAAGCAAATCCGACAGGATTAAGAGCCATTCCGTTTGAAATTACGTGGATATCAACCCTTCCACCCATACCAATAGTGGCTTTATAGCCGTTTTTCAGTCTTTTTTAAAATAAATTTTTCGCCGTAAAGTTGCACTTTGAAATTCAGAGTGCAACTTTTTTTTTGCTCAAAATATGACAAACATGCTAAACTATCAGATTGATATAGACGGATCTATCGGACAATTCGAGTATTCTAAAGAATACGTTGCCAGCAAATTACTTGCTCTCAAAGGAAAGCCGGTGCTTGCACGTATATCATC
>CAIQOG010000114.1 GCA_903873355.1 uncultured Bacteroidales bacterium | reverse complement strand
ATAAGCATCAATAATTCGTTTTTTCGATTCGAAGGTAATTGGTTGAAGTGGTGATGGAGGTGTTTCGAACCCTGACATGTGCCACTCGCCCCAGTTGCCATAACTTCGGATATCGATGTAGCCAATTCGTGGATCATTGTTGAATTTCCGCCCTAATGCTGCCAATAAGGAATCAACCCGTTCTAAAAAATAGACATTATTCCAGTCGGGAACAACACAGTTCTTGTTTACACTTGTCCATGAAGTCATTTTTAAGTCGATGTATGCCGGATAGGATCGACCATTATCTTGAAAAACAGGCATTATCCCAAATCCAAGTATACCCGGACCATCGGCATCTGTTTTTGCTGCTTGTGCATCGTTTTCGAGTTGCGAGAAATTGTACACACCTTCAGCACTTTCAAGGTCCGACCATTTTAAACGGGAATATCTATCGATGGAAGGTGTTGGTACTATTTCCTGCCACAACCAATGGTAATAACCCGCACCAGGGTTTACAAAGAAAGTATCTAATGGAATGAATGTTTTTTTGACTGACGAAGTGATTATTGGCTGTATAATTTGTGGGTCTTTACACATTATCAAAAAAAATAAAACTAAGACCGAAAGCATAACCTTAAAAATCTTCATTTACTTTATCAGTTCAAAATAAGGCAATCTATCTAAAGGCACATTAATTTGGTGTGTTTTTCCACCTAAATATGTTTTTCCATCATCAGCCAACCATTTACCTTTTGGTAAAACTACTGTACGAGTATTTTTGCCTTTTTCGAGCATTGGTGCAATGATTAGATCTCTGCCAAGTAAAAACTGATCGGTTATATTTTCATAACCCTGATTTGGAAAAAGCAATTCGAGCGAATACATGATGGGGTCACCAGTTTTGGCAGAATTTTCAACAAGTTTCAAAATTTCGGGCGTAAATTTCAAACGAATGTCAACTACTTTTTTTACTGCTGCTAAATGTAAGCTATCTAATACTCGCCACGGTGCAGCCGAAAATTGCATCATGGGCATTAATGCATGACATTGAGCAGAACGAACGATTAAATCCTGATCTATTTTAGCTCCATCAACGAACGATATAAAATCACCACCACCAATTAAATCCGGACATGAAAAGGTATAACCCGAAAGATTCTCAATTAGCATATTTGGTATTAAACATTGCAGATCTAACCAATTATGTTTTTTATCACGTAATCGTTGAGCCAATGGTTGCCCTGCCATTTTCCAACAGGCACGGAATTCATTCAGGGGATATTTTAACCCAAACTCTGCAAATAAACGGGCGTGTTCGTTAGGTGTTACATCTTTCATACTCACAGCATTCTCATCCACGGGATAGTACTTAAAATCACCTGCGTCAAATTTAAAACCATCCACTCCATATTCCTTAACAAGTCGGTTTAATTGATTATCAAACCATTTCACAGCAGCAGGATTAGTGAAATCAAGTACATGAGAATAACCATTCCACCAATTTATCAATGCAGGCTGCTTAGCACAGGCATAATCTCCTCCGAGCTGGTTACGTTGCATCAAAAAACCTTTGTTTCTGCTTATCTCTTTGCAAATCTGATATTGATCAGGGCTTACAAAAGGACAAATCCATAGCATTACTTTGAAACCCATAGTATGTAACTCGTCAATCATTGCCTTTGGATTTGAAAAGCGACCTGGGTGAAAATTCCATACTCCATAAGCTTCCTGCCAGGTATCGTCAATCATAAGAACGCCTGGAGGTAAACCATTTGAAAGTATGTTGCGGGCATATTTCAGAATATCTTTCTGGTTTTGATTGTACATCAATTCAATCCAGGTATTGTATTGTGGAGCAGAAAAAAGCAACTTGTCAGGAGTTCTCCCAGATGCTGGAAAGAATGAACGCGAGGTAAATTCACGTGCTTCCAAAAGTGTTTTACCACTTCTGCCACTTTCCACTTTTCCATTTGTATTACTAATAATTATCTTATTATCTGCGACTTGAAATTTAAATGGTTCTTCACTCCAAACATATTGACCTTTGTTTGTGAGTAACAATGGCTGAACCTGATTGCCAAAATTATCGCCATATAAATCATATGCTTTACCTGATACAATGGGCATATTACAACCGTCATTAACAATTCCAGACCACACTTTCTCTCCTTTTTCGAGTGGAATTTCTATCGTTTTATTTTGTCCGTGCACTGTTATTGCCAATAACAAACATGCTTTTAAAATCAGTTTTCTCATCTTTTGAATTATTAAATATCAACACATATACTCTTAATTTAAAACTCTTATCATATACAACCTTGAAAATTATTGTTTGAATGGCGGTGCCAATTCCTGACGTGGAGTTCCTCCACCACCTATGGATGTTGCCGAATTATTTATGACAATATTCAGAGCTTTGTAAATTTTCACAATATCGCGTCCCCATGGAGTAGTTGTGGATTGAGTCATACTTACCACAAAATCGTACCCCCAGTTTTGTTTAAAAATATCTCTAAAACGTCCATTAGGTCCCCATTCTGTTTCGATAGCATAAACATCCCAACCGGTATCGTCCACTATATATCCACCATAATCTTGTAAAGCTTGTGCCAACATTTTACCTGGTTGTGTTTCAAATGCTATTGATTCCAGTGTAACTGTTGAAGGTATTGCCATAAGTGCTCCCATACGGCATTCGGGAACTGCAGGTGTAGTTCTATCTTTGCCATAATTGGTAGGAGCAGCAGCATCGGCTGCTAATGCAGGCCATCTATAGCCATAATTTACATTATCATAGTAAAGATTCTTCTTACCGCAAATATTCATTTTAATGGCATGACGGATTGGACCCGATGTAGGCGAAAGTTCATGAGTACGAATTGAACCGCCTAAGACTGAAAGACGTGAGCCTCCGTGCGATCCATAATATCCGGAACCATATAAATCCTGATTATCAGCATATACATAACCGGTTGTAGCATCACCACCATTAGTACAATGTGCAAAAGGTTGTGATTGCCAAATCGATCGTTTATCTTTGAGCAATACCGCTATACCGGCATTTGGTTTTCCTCCATCCCAAGTCGAAGGACTTACTACAAAACTTTGAGGTATTGGAATATTAGCCTGTAAATTAAGCGGTTGATCTGGAGTGCATCTATCACCGGTCCCCCAACGAACACTACACCAGTATATTTTCATTTCGGGAACATCAGGAGATAGTACTATATAATCTTCGTCAAGAGTCAACATCCCATTTGTAGGCATTTCTAGTTTGGCTGGGACATATTGAGCATTACTGCCGATAGGCATATTCCAAATCGAATTTTGAGCAAATGGCCATAGATACGGATCTCGTTCAGCTATTTTATACTGATTTTTTATTAGAATATTTTTTTGTCCTTTTACACCTGTACCATCCATAGCTGTGGCACGTACTGTTACACTTCCATCTCCACCTGCAGTGAGTAATCCATCAGTATTAATAGTAGCTGCTCCCTGCGTGTTATTAACACTCCAAAGCACAGTTTTAATTGCAGCATCCGAAGGTTCAACCTGAGCCGCCATTTGAAGTGTACCACCTTTTATTACAATAGAATCAGAAGTGCTTTTTACAGTAATAGAGCTAACTAATTTTGCTTCGGAAGTACAGGCTACAAAGCCAATTAGTATCAATGTTAGTATTGGAAGTTGAAATCGCATATTGTGTTTATTTTATGATATTCTTAATTCTTGTTTTAATGTCAAATACATCATCCAAATTCAGATTTACCGGTGAAATTCCTGTCATTATTAATTCTCCTGTAAGTGCTTTTGCTACAGACTTAATTGTGGAGTCATCGCACGAATAAGCATTGATAATTGTTCCAACTCGTTCAAAGTATTCGTTGGCATGATAAGGAGATCCAAGTGATACAACTATCACTTTTTCTTTATTGGTTGAGTTAATACACCATACAGTTTGAGCCTGATTGTCCCAAAATTGAAGAGGACCGGGAGGAAAATGAAAGTAACGATTGCTAACAAAAATGACTATATCGTATTTATTTGTCAACTCGTCCGACCAAAATCCACTTTCGTACAAAATATCCCGTTGAAAATCAACATTAAATCCCTTTGAAATAAATTCTTGTTGTAATTTGATAATTTGTTGAGTTGGATAATCGCCTCGCTTTGAAGGTGCAACCAAACTAACCATAAGTATTTTCTCTTTCTTGTATGACTTTAATGGAAGAAGATTTTTTATATCTCGTACTAATGTGATGGATTTATCAGCTACTTCCTGTGCTACTTTATCGTATTTCGAAATTTCATCAACTGAGATTGATTTTATCAATTCACGGTCTTTTTTCAATAACCCAAATCGTTCTTTCATTGCCCAAACACGCTGTACAGCATCGTTTAGTCGGCTCATTGGGATTTCACCACGTTTTATACGCACTTCCACCGAATCCATAAATTCGTACGATGGCCACAACATCATATCCACACCGGCTTCGAAACTTTTAATTTCGCTTTCAAGATTTGATTTATAATATCCACGGAAACCTGCCATAACAAGTGCATCGGAAACAATCACACCCTTAAATCCGAGTTTTTCTTTCAATAAATCAGTCAGTAAATCTCTCGATAAGGTAGCTGGTGGGAAAATCCCATTTATTTTAGTTTTTTGATAAGCAGGTAACGAAATGTGTCCTGGCATTATACAGGCCACTCTATTTTGAATCAGTTCGCTATACACCTTACCATAAGTTTTATCCCAATCTGCTTTCGACAAGGAATTACAACTTGTGAGTAAATGCTGATCCCGATAATCCACACCATCTCCGGGAAAATGTTTGATAGTTGCTGCAACACCATTTTGTTGTAATCCATTGATTTGCTGTTTCAACAAACGTATGGCTTTATCGGGATTATCGGAAATGGAACGGGTGTTGACAATCGGATTAAATGGATTCAGATTCAGATCGCAAACGGGATGCAACACCCAATTTACACCTACTGAACGTGCTTCCATCGCTACTCCTTCGCCATATTGATAAGCCAATTGTTCGTTATTTGTTGCACCAATTGACATTTCGCGCGGAAAGGCGGTCATGCCGGGTAGTCCAAGTCCTGTTTCATAATCTTCCTGCATTATCAATGGAAGTCGGCTTGCAAGTTGATATTCCGCAACAGCTTTGCGGAGATGTTCAGTTCTATCTTCGCTTTTTACACCATCAAATAGTTTATACCCCATGAAAAAAGCGCCCACTGGATAATGTTTAAAAAAACCTTCGAGTGTTCCATTACCAAGTATAAACTCCGTTTTCCAGTCGGGAAGCATCACCATGGTTTGTCCAATTTTCTCACGAATCGACAAACTTTTCCAGGTTGTATCTTTGGGTGTAAATTGCTTAACAGATACTTCAGAAGCATTATTTGCAACCAAAGTATTCAGGAAAAAACCACTTACTAATATTATAAAGACTAATCGTTTCATCTTCAAATTGTATTTTTCAAAAAATTATTATTTAAACGAAGGGGCCAAAGGCGCACGACGTTTTCCACCACCACCAACATTATCTGCCGAGTTATTATCCACTACATGCAATGCACTGTAAATCTTTTGAATATCCCTTGACCAAGGAGTTGATTCTTTATATACAATAAAATCAAAGCCCCAATTCTTTTTAAATTCTTCGGTAAATCTTCCGCTTGGGGACCATTCCGTTTCTATTGCAAAAACATCCCAACCGCTATCGTCCACCACATAAGCTCCAAAATCCTGAAATGCTTGAGCCAACATTCTTGCCGGAACTGTTTCAAATTCAAGTTTATCTAAATTTACCTTAGCAGGAATGGCCATTAATGCACCCATACGACATTCTTTTACAGCGGGCGATTTACGTAAAGTTCCATATTTCTTACCTGCATAATTGTCGGATGAGATTGCAGGCCAACGAAAACCTTTGGTTTCGGTATCGTAATACATATTTTTTGCACCGCAAATATTTATTTTCAAAGCGTGTTGGATCGGTCCTGAAGTAGGAGTCAGTTCATGATTTCGCAAGGTTCCACCAATTGCCGAAAGTTTTGAACCGCCATGCGCTCCAAACATACCATCACCATATATGTCGTTTTCATATTTGAACATTTTCAACACGGTAGCATATCCGTTTTCTGGACAAAACGAATAAGGCTGTCCCTGAATGATGGTCTTTTTATCAGGCATTAAGATGGCAATTCCTGAATTAGGTACTATGCCATCCCATGTTTTGGGGCTAACCACAAAAGTGGCAGGAATAGGATATTTTCCAATCAAATTTCCCGTTTTCACACACCGATCTTTGGTTCTGTCCCATTGAGCATTATTCTGATATACTTCCAACAAAGGAGCATCGGGTGTCATTACAATCAAATCTTCATCTATAGTAATGATTCCTTCTATTGGCTTTTCCAATTTTGCATCCACATATTTTGCGTTATTGCCAATGGGCGTATTCCAAATTGAATTTTCGGAAAAAGGCCAGAGTAAAACATTACGCGTTTGCACCGAATTATATGAGAGCTGTTTTTGCAACAAAGCATCTTTGTTTCTCTTCTCGGAAAATGCCGAGATACTTAACAATAAAATAATAAATATATATGAATAATCTTTTTTCATTAACTTCAAAAAACTTTTAGCTACCATTCAAACCTTTAAGATTCAGATCATAAAACAACTTTCTGAACCATTAATCCTTTATTTGATTCTAGTTGAATCAAATAAATACCTTTGTTCAAAACTACAAATGCTCCTGATTCAACTTGTTCTGTTTTGATCGTTTGTCCGAGTGCCGAAATCACCCTCATATTCCCACTTTCAATCATTTTGAAACCACCAGAAACAGGAATGGCGAATTGTTGAATTGTAACAGAAGTGATATCATTTGTTACAGTTGATGTAAATGCCGGCGCCAACGCTTGACGTAGTGTTCCTCCTCCACCAATGGTACTTGCCGAATTGTTTGTAACAATATTCAGTGCTTTGTATATCTTCACAATATCACGTCCCCATGGTGTTGAAGTAGCCTGACTCATACTCAATACAAAATCGTAACCCCAGTTTTGTTTAAAAATATCTCTGAAACGACCATTTGGACCCCATTCAGTTTCGATAGCAAAAACATCCCAGCCGGTACCATCCACCACATAGCCGCCATAATCCTGCAATACTTGGGCTAATATCTTTCCAGGGTCAGATTCTAAGCCCATTGAAGCGATGGAAACTATTGCCGGAATGGCCATTAAAGCACCCATGCGGCATTCAGTCTGAGCAGGAGTAGTTCTCAAGCTTCCATAACTTGTTGATGCTCCTGCATCGGCAGCCAAAGCCGGCCAACGATAACCTTTATTTATTGCATCGTAGTAAAAATTTTTACTACCACAAAGATTCATTTTGATAGCATGACGGATTGGGCCTGATGTTGGTGTTAATTCATTTACACGAATTGATCCACCTAATACTGAAAGTCGCGAACCACCATGCGAACCATAATAACCATCACTATATAAATCCTGATTATCAGCATATACATAACCTGTAGTAGCGTCTGAGCCATTAATACAATGTGCAAAAGGTTGCGATTGCCAAATTGTATGTTTATCCTTTAGTAATACGGCTATTCCGGCATTTGGTGTTGTACCATCCCAGGTTGTAGGACTTACCACAAAACTCTGTGGAATTGGTACGCTTCCCTGTAGTTTCAATGGTTGATCTGCAGTACAACGATTCTTTGTTTTATCCCAAAATGCAGTACACCAAAATATATTCATATTTGGTTCATCAGGCGTAATAACAATTAAATCCTCATCCAATGTCAACATTTTTGCAGTAGGCATTTCTAAGTTTGCAGGAACGTAATTTGCATTACTTCCAATAGGCATATTCCAGATAGAAGATGCTGCGAAAGGCCATAAATAAGGATCTCTTGTGTTTGCCTCAGATATATATTTAGGTTGAGCTTGCAAAAAAGAAATAGCTGTAAAATATATTAATATAGCTAATAATAATCTAAGTTTTGAATATCTCATTAAAAATGGGATTTGAAAATAATTATTGGAGATTTCTTTTTTGAGATATTGTATTGAATTTATATCGCAAAGGCACTAATTTTGGTAAGTTAGCATTTCAACTTAAACATATTAGCGACTTTGCGATAAATGTTGGTTACAGCATTACTTTCTGAACCAAAATACCCTTAGTTGATTGTAAGCGAACCAGATAAATACCTTTTTTCAGATTAAGTACCTGACCAGCTTCTACTTTTGACGATATAACTAGTTGTCCTACTATCGAAACCACTTGAACATATCCATTTTCAGTCAGTTTAATTCCTTCATTAGCAGGTAATACAAAATTTACATTGCTTATAATTGGTTGATTGATGCCGGTTGGAGGTGTAACAGTGCTTACCGTACCTTCTTCGAAAGCACCCACTGCCCGGAATGTTGCAAACACACGACCAGAGAAATCTTTCGTATTAGCAGCTACAGCGGCAGCTACAGTATCATTTTGATTTGCAGCAACACCTTTACCAACAAGGAATGAACCTGTTTTAAGACTCCAATTGGCTTTTTGGTAAGAATCATCACTTAATGCACCAGCAGTAGTTGTTGGATTTACAAATAATGCTTTATCGTTGGCTCCGGTTTCGAATGTAACATTACCTGCAATTCGCTTTGGTGCAGCAGGATTGTTATAATATGATTTCCCTGTAGCATAGTTATTGAAAATATTGCCTAAAATTGAATTTGAACTTGCAATTTCCACTGTTGTAGGATCAACAGCTGTACCATTCAATGATTTTACATTTCTGTAATAAACGTTATTGATTATATTGGGGTAATAAGTTGCACCAGCATTAATCAACATTAAATTTGCACCCAAATTACTCATTTTATTATTTGCTATTGTATTGTTAATAATATATACGGTTGATGGCCCTGCACCGTTGTTAAATCCTGTTCCAAACATACCACCATTGGTTGTTGCTGGCGAAGTAGCAGATTTAATATATGAACATTCGTTATTGTAAATCAGATTGTTAGCTATTGAAGAAGGTGTACCTTTTGCCGGGTCGTGCATGTTTATATAAATCAATAAACCTCTTTGGCGACCGGCCAATGTAGTGAGTGTAGAGTTACTGAAATCTGCAATTGTTTTGTTATTTCGAATCACACAACCTACAATGCCGGGAGTTATATCTGTCAATTTTTGTTGATGTAATAGCTCAAGAAGCGGTGAAAATTGATTATCTGTAGTGCCTGTAAATACACCTGTAACAGTATTGTTTTGTACCAAACAGTACTCCATACGGCCTTTATTCCAAACAAATGGGCGAAGTGATGCATTATTCGTTTTCAAGAAAGCATCTTTGATAGTACAATTTTTAAATGCTGTATTTGGACCTATTACAAATAACTGAACTTCGGTTGCTATAGTTGAAAAGTCGTAATTTGTGGGCATCCAAAATTCTAAACCATCTACAATACGAGTGTTTGTTTGTCCACCACACACAAAAGCACGAGCTCCGTTAGATAATTCAAAAAGAATACGTGTAGGATACTTAAATTCCCAAGGTTCAACTATACCATTACCGTCCACATCAATTACCTGACGTTGTGAAAGATCTGTTTCATCACCTTTAAAACCGCCGAATACATTCAAATCAGCAAAACTCATCGCTTCTTTTCCCTGACCTGCTTCGGTAGATGTTCTTGTATAAGAATTATAGCCAGTCAAACCGTCAGCATCGCCCTGAATCCAAATATTGTCACCAGCTGAAGCGCGCACTTTAGCAGTATCGATACTTGCAACTGCTGTAGCCCAGGATAATCCATTGTTGGTATTACTACCACTATAACTACAATAAATTGTTTTTGCATTTGCAATCAAAGCAAATGCTGCAAAGCACAAGAGTGCTGTTAAGAGTCGTTTTGTTTTCATTTTTAATTAGTTT
>CAIQOG010000113.1 GCA_903873355.1 uncultured Bacteroidales bacterium | reverse complement strand
AGCAGTTTCTTTTGCTGTTTTCATTAGTTTTACCACTGCTTCACCAATCTGAGCATAAAGAATATCATTCGAACCTTCGAAAATAATGAAGGGACGACTATCCACCGTTCCACGTCCGGCAATGTGATTGAGCTTGTAGCCTTTTGCACCCACCAACGTAAGTAAGGTTTGTGACGATTCCTGCATTAAATCGGTGGTAACGGTTTTAATGATATTGGCTTCGAGGCCTAGTCCGGTAAGATCGTTTTCAATACCGGCTACTCCTGCACTGTGTTTGCTGAACGCAGATATAATAGTGAAATTAGCCTGTAGTTTGGCTAAATGTTGTTGAACCTGATCGTACGAAAACAGATTGCGACCACCTACCAGACGTTGCTGACAATGTGCAATGGCTTCGTCGAGCATACGTTTTACAAATCCTAAGCCCATGCCCGGAAAATGCAGGCGACTGCGGTGCAATAAGTCGAGCATCATTTGCACACCGTTAGTTTGCGGTATAAGACGTTGCGTTTTGGGGATTTTTACGTCCAGAATATTACGACCATACGGTATCTGATAAAGCCCCAGATTTTCAAAACGTTCTTCTACAAAAATGTTTTGAGCCGGATTGGTATTATCGCAAACAAAAAAGTCAATGTCGCGTTGCAAGCCAACCTGTTCGGTTTGACGGCGGGCGGTAAGTAACCAGTAATCAGCCTGTCCGGTCAGTCCTGCCCAGTGTTTTGTTCCTTTCAGATGAAAATGATTGGACTGTTCGGTAAATGAAGTTTGCATATTCAACGCATCGCTACCGAAACCGGGTTCGGTAATCATCAGTCCACCCATATTCTGGTGGTTTAAAAAGCGGCCAAACACTTCGGGCTTAGCGGCAGTTTGTCCGTATTTGGCAAAAGGTTGCAGAAAAAGTGCACTATTAATCCCCAGTGTGAGCGATAATGCGAGTGATTCGTACGATGCGGCCGAGAGCAGTTGCAGGCTTTCCTTTACTATTCCACCACGACCACCGTATTCGGTTGGAATCGCTACTGAAAGTGGATTGCAATCCATGATTTGTCCAAGTACTTCGGGCGAAATACCACGGGTAATACCCATTGTGTCAATGTCATTTTCCTCATGAAAAACTTTTTTCAGTGTGTTTTTGAAATTTTGAATGAAATTTTCGAACGGTAAAAATGGCTCTGCCTCTTCAACGGAAGAGTCTGATTTACCGGATGTTGTGTTTTGAGAATGTTGCATATTCTTTAATTTTAAATTTAATTCTTATTCCCTCCGGAACAAGTAGTAATTGATAAAACAAGCAAACAGATTAAATGTTTTGATTTACAATAATTTAGAAGAATATTTATTCGTTTATGCAACATTTATTCAATAAAACCACAATACTTTTCTGTTTGTCTGAAATTTTAAACTACTCATAATGTTTTAGTTCTGTGAAATTTGTACAACTACGCCCGACATTGATTACCTTTGCAACATAATATTGCTAAAAAAACTCCCATGTCTGAAATAAAAAAAGAACATCCGGCAGAAAAAACCGTTTTACACCCACGAAATAAGCATCGGGAGCGTTATGATTTCAAATTGCTGACTACGGCTTGTCCTGAACTTGGCAAGTATGTGAAATTGAATCCGTATGGTGACGAATCGATAGATTTTGCTAATCCAAAATCAGTAAAATGGCTGAATAAAGCCTTGCTAAAACAATATTATTCGCTTGAATACTGGGATGTTCCGAGTGGCTATCTGTGTCCGCCCATTCCGGGAAGAGCCGATTATATTCACCATATCGCTGAATTGTTGGGTAAGTCGAACAATGGAAAAATTCCTACCGGTTACAAAATTAAATGCATGGATATTGGTGTGGGTGCAAGTTGCATTTATCCGGTTATCGGCAACAAAGAATACGGTTGGTCGTTTATCGGAACTGATATAGATGAAGCCGCTTTGGAATCTGCCAATAAAATTATTACCAACAATGCTTTTCTGAAACGCAATGTAGAACTTCGTTTTCAGGAGAATCCGAATGATATTTTTCATGGAGTTATGGAACGTAATGAGCCGATTGACATTGCAATTTGCAATCCGCCTTTTCATACATCAATGGAAGAAGCCCAAAAAGGAACGCTTCGGAAACTGAGCAGTCTGAATCACAAGAAAGTTACTACTCCCGTGCTTAATTTTGGTGGACAAAGCAACGAACTCTGGTGTGAAGGAGGCGAGGAACGCTTTGTGCGAAACATGATTCGTCAGAGCAAGCAATTTTCGACCAATTGCTTCTGGTTCTCCACGCTGATAGCCAAACAGCTACATGTCGCACCACTTCTTGAAGCACTGAAAATAGCCGGAGCAGTTGACGTAAAAACCATTCAAATGGGACAAGGAACGAAAATAAGCAGAATTCTGGCATGGACTTTTTTGACTCCAACGCAGCAGAAAAAGTGGTTAGATACGAAATGGAACGCATTATAATGTATAATTCAAAATGCACAATTCATAATCATGAAATTTTGCAGCCGTTGTTTCAAATGAAATAACGGTTGTTTTGTTTTAGGGTTTTCTGTACTTTTGCCAGTCTTTAATTATAAATTATGCATTCTGAATTAGTATTTACTTCAGATGGTTCGCACACCCTGTTTGTGCCGGAAATTGATGAGTGTTACCATTCGTCTCACGGTGCTATTCAGGAATCACAGCATATTTTTATTGATGCCGGATTGAAACAATGTGGAAAGAATGAAATTTGTGTTCTTGAAGTAGGATTTGGAACGGGATTGAATGCTTTTCTGGCATTGGTAGAGGCTGAGCGGAGCAGGAAAAAAATTCATTACATCGCTCTGGAAAAATATCCTATTGAGGCTGAAAAGGCAATGCTGTTGAATTATCCGAAAAAAATTGATTCCGAAAAACAGACCATTTTCAATTCACTGCATGCGTCAGAGTGGAATATCCCGGTTGAAATCACGCCTTATTTCATGCTTCATAAAATCGAAACGGATTTTACGCAATTTGTTCATAACCAACAATATGATGTGGTGTTTTTCGATGCTTTTTCCCCCGAAAAGCAACCCGAAATGTGGTCGGTGGAACAATTTGAAAAGTTGTATAAAAGTTGTAATTTTGGAGCTGTTCTGACAACTTATTGTGCCAAAGGAATAGTTCGCAGAGCTATGCAGGAAGCAGGATTCAAGGTAGAACGCCTGCCCGGGCCTCCCGGTAAGCGCGAATTTTTAAGAGCTATGCAAACGTTGTAAACCGAAAAATGAATGAAAGAATGAAAAAATCTGGTGTGTTTTTAAGTTTGTATGCTATTTTTGTAGCGGTAATGGTTGTTTTGGTGTCGGTCAATGATAAAGCTGATTTGCAGTTGTGGATGACTTCCAGTAACTCACCGTTTGCCGACACTTTTTTTCATTATTACACCTATGTTGGTGACTGGATTCCCTTTGCAGTAGCCGGAATTTTGTTGTTCTGGAGTTTTCGGGCTGCCGGATTTATAGTGCTGTCACAGCTTATTTCGGGTGTGTTTTCCCGACTGATTAAATCGTTGTGGAACGAACCACGACCACTGTTGTATTTCAAAGAACATTATCCGGGCATTCAACTTCATACCGTTGCGGGCGAGCATATAAATATGATTCGGAGTTTTCCATCCGGACACACCATTACAGCTTTTGCTTTCTTTCTGGCATTGACTTATTTTACAAAAAACCGTGCATGGCAGGTTCTTTATTTTGTTTTGGCTGTGTTGGTGGGTTTTTCACGCATTTACCTGCAACAGCATTTTGCCATTGATGTGTTGGTTGGTTCGTTAGTCGGTGTTTTGGTTACCATGGGCTGTAAATATATGCTGGATAAATTTCCAATAAAATGGATTGATAATTCGTTTTTTGGTCTTTTAAAGAAATAAGATAATAAAACATCAAATTCCGATTTCATTATTAAAACTAAAAAATTAAGAATCTGAACATTTTCTTAGAAAAAGTTTTTGATAGCTTTGTCATTCAAAATTAAATACTTATCTTTGCAACCTCAAAATCAAACGGGTCGTTTTGCGAAGTGTGCATTGCGAAGTTTGTATTTTAAAACATTTATTATCAATAAATTATTATGTATTTAACAGCTGAAAAAAAGCAGGAAATCTTTGGTAAATACGGCAAGTCTAACACTGATACTGGCTCTCCTGAAGCTCAGATAGCATTGTTTTCGTTCCGTATCAACCATTTAACTGAACACTTGAAGTTAAACAAAAAAGATTATAGTACAGAACGCGCCCTTGTTATTATGGTAGGAAAACGCCGTCGTTTACTCAATTATTTGAAAGACAACGACATCATGCGCTACCGTGCCATTATCAAAGAATTGGGCATCAGAAAGTAATTCTGGCTTTCAAGACTTTAAAAAAGGCGTTTCAAAAGCTATTTTGAAATGCCTTTTGTTTTACCCCCAACCCCCTGAAGGGGGCTTTGGAGACCTATAAAACAACTAACTTAATTCCCCTTTAGGGGTTAGGGGTCATGAGATTAATTTATAATTTCGGTATATATCTCTATCAGTCAGCAGTTTTTATTGCTTCTTTTTTTAATCAGAAAGCAAAAAAACTCCGATTGGGACAGGCGCAGGCATTGAGTCTTTTGAAAAGAACAATCGATCCAAATGCCCGTTATATCTGGTTTCATGCAGCTTCGTTGGGCGAATTCGAGCAGGGACGGCCGGTGATGGAGCAGTTGAAGAAAGAAAATCCGGAAACCAAAATTCTGCTGACTTTCTTTTCGCCTTCAGGTTATGAAATCCGCAAAAACTATGCGGGAGCAGATGTGATTTCGTATTTACCGCCCGATACCAGAACTTCGGCACGCAGGTTTGTGAAACTGGTAAATCCGTCGAAAGCTGTGTTTATCAAATACGAGTTTTGGCCAAATTATATTCTTGAACTTCAGAAAGCTAATGTGCCGGTTTATAGCATTTCAGCTATTTTCCGTCCATCGCAGGTTTTCTTCAAAGGGTATGGTGGTTGGTATCGCAATCTGTTGAAATCATTCGCTCATATTTTTGTACAGGATAAGAATTCGCTGAAACTGCTTGCTGATAATGGTTTCAAAAATGTTTCGGTGGCAGGCGATACACGTTTTGACCGGGTGGCCGATTTGGCTCAACAGGCTAAAACGATTCCGTTAATTGAAACTTTTGTAAAAGATGCCAACAAGGTTATTGTTGCCGGAAGCACCTGGCCAAAAGACGAAGAATTGCTGGTTCGCTACCTGAAACTGCATCCGGATATGAAACTGATACTTGTTCCGCACGAAATTCATCAGGCGCATATCATGGGGATTTCGAAGCTGCTGGACGGCAAATTTGTGCGTTACACCGAACTGAATGAGCAAAATGTGCTGACAACCAACTGCATTGTGGTTGATACTATCGGCTTACTATCATCGATTTATCGATATGCCAATGTGGCCTATATTGGCGGTGGTTTTGGAGTGGGTATTCACAATACGCTTGAAGCGGCAGTTTGGAATGTTCCGGTGGTTTTCGGGCCAAATTACCAGAAATTCCGGGAAGCCCGAGAGTTGATTGCCATTGGTGGAGCGTTTTCGATAGCACATTACGAATTGCTGGAAGAACAGTTTAATTCACTTTTGAAAGACAATAAAGCCGGAAAAATTGCCGGTGACTATGTGAAAAATAATACCGGAGCAACCGACTTGATTATTAAAGAGATAAGTCCTCTAAATCACCTTAAAGGGTGACATAAAGACTTTTTCTCTATACCATATGTAATAAATAATAGCTAAATATTAATTCTTAAACCCCCTTTAGGGGGATAGGGGGCAACATTATGCAAAAACCTTCCATTCCAAAAGGAACACGCGATTTTACGCCACAGGAAATGGCGAACCGCAATTATATATTCAACACCATTAAAGACGTTTTTCGTCTGTATGGTTTTCAGCAGATTGAAACACCGGCTATGGAAAACTTGTCGACCCTGATGGGGAAATATGGTGAAGAAGGTGATAAACTGCTGTTTAAAATTCTGAATTCGGGTGATTATCTCTCTGATTTAACCATTGAAGAATTATTATGGAAAGACAGCCCAAGACTTACTAACCGAATTTCCGAAAAAGGTTTACGGTACGACCTGACAGTCCCTTTTGCACGCTTTGTAGTGCAACATCAGAATGAAATTTCCTTTCCATTTAAACGCTATCAGATTCAACCTGTTTGGCGTGCCGACCGCCCGCAGAAAGGTCGCTACCGTGAATTTTATCAATGCGATGTGGATGTGGTGGGAAGCGATTCGTTGCTGAACGAACTGGAACTGATTCAGATTGTAGACGAAGTATACCGTCGGTTGAAAATAAATGTGGTGCTCAAAATCAACAACCGCAAAATTCTTTCGGGAATTGCCGAAATCATTGGCGAAACCGAAAAAATTACCGATATAACTGTGGCCATCGACAAGTTGGACAAAATTGGCTTGGAAAAGGTAAACGAAGAAATTGCCTCAAAAGGTATTTCTGTGGAAGCTATTGCTAAACTGCAACCAATTTTAAAACTCAGCGGAACAAATTCCGAGAAACTTACTCAGCTAAAAACCGTTCTTGCTTCTTCGGAAGTGGGTTTGAAAGGCGTTTCGGAACTTGAAACTATCTTCGGACTGTGTGAAGCCATGAAGGTTGAAACTAAAATCGAACTGGATTTGACGCTGGCACGCGGACTGAATTACTATACCGGTGCAATCTTCGAAGTGAAAGCATTGGATGTCGAGATTGGAAGCATAACCGGTGGCGGTCGCTACGACAACCTGACTGGTGTTTTTGGCATGGAAGGCGTTTCGGGTGTGGGCATTTCGTTTGGTGCCGACCGTATTTACGATGTGCTGAACCAGATGAATCTTTATCCTGAAACTTCTCAGGAACAAACGCAGATTTTGTTTGTAAGCTTTGGCGAAAAGGAATTGTTGTACTGTCTGCCGTGGCTGAGTGCTTTGCGGGCAAAAGGAGTCAATTCAGAGATTTACCCCGAACCCGCCAAGATGAAAAAGCAAATGAGTTATGCAGATAATAAGCGCATTCCGTTTGTGGCCATTGTAGGTGAAACCGAGATGAATGAAGGCAAAGTAATGCTCAAGGACATGAAAACCGGCGAACAAAAACTGGTAACTCAGGCTGAACTTTTGGAAATAATCAAATAATAAAAATCCTGATAATCTTACGGTTATCAGGATTTTATTTTAAAGTACATATCGCAGGTTGTCAATGTAGTAATAGAGGAAAATTCCACAGGCAATAACTTGAAGAATAGTACCAAGGATAAAATAAATAAAGGATTTTATTGCGTGGTGAATGGCTTCATTGCTTTCCTTTCCGGCAAAAAGTTCACCAACAAATGCACCCAATATTGCTCCGGAAATAACACCAATTATTCCGAAAAACATGAATGCAAGCATTCCGACCAGACTTCCCCAAACTCCGTGTCTGCTTCCTCCGAATTTACGCTCACCCCACTTAGGTATGAGATAATCAAGACCTTGTACGATAATAACTAGCAACCCAAAACGAATGAAAAATGGCAAAGAAAATTCGGCAATGGATGTGTAGTTAAGCACCACCAGCCCTAAATAGCTTATTGGAGCACCCGGAAATTTAGAAATCAGGCAACCTGCCAAACCGACAAGTATCATAAGGCCGGACGAAATTATCAGAAAATTATCCATAATTATTGATTTCCAATAGGTTGGTAAAAAATTCGGCATTAAAAACGTTTGTCATTGCAAATATAAATCAAATTATGGGGATTATTGATTTTAATAAAAAATATTTTGTAATTGGGTGTTTTTTCGTTGATTTGCTATTAATAATTTATCTTTGTATGAAAATTCAGCGCTATGAACTTAAATAAAATCTTTGACGAAAAACCATATCAAATCGGAATTGCACTAAGTGGTGGAGGAATCAAAGGTCTTTGTCACGCCGGTGTACTTAAAGCTCTTGAAGAACACGGAATTAAACCGGATATAATGTCGGGTGTAAGTGCCGGTGCGGTTGTTGGTGCATTATACGCCGATGGCTATACTCCGGATGAAATTGCCGTTTTATTTGAAGAAATAAGTTTTCGGAATATGACTAAAATCAGTATCCCGGACGGAGGATTTTTCAGAACGGATATTTTTCAGAACTTTTTAAATGCTAAACTACGTGCCAAAACCTTTGAAGAACTCAAAATTCCGTTACGGGTAGTAGCCACTAATCTGGATAAAGGAGAAAGTGTTACATTTACTTCCGGAAAACTGGTTGAGCCTATTGTGGCATCCTGTAGTTTTCCGGTGTTATTCAGTCCTAAAGTGATTGATGGGGTTCATTATGTTGACGGCGGTGTACTTAAAAATTTTCCGGTGTCCACTATTCGCAGCGAATGTGACAAAATAATTGGTATCAATGCCAGTCCGCTGGTTGCCGACAAATACAAGCAAAGTATTCTGAATGTGGCAACCCGATCGTACAATTTTATGTTCAAAGCCAATATTTTCTATGATAAAGAGCTTTGCGACTTGCTCATTGAACCTGTGGATATGGGAAATTACGAAACATTTGACGTGGATAAAGGACGTGAGATTTTCGAATTGGGATATCGTTCAACAAAACAATTGCTCGAGAACAAATTGAATGCTAAGGTTGTTTAAGACCTCGTATATATTTACAATGAATACAAAAATGTGCAGGTTTAATCTTTTTTTAATTACTTTTGCACCCCGTAATAACCAATAAAACCAATCTATTATGTTTCCAGTATCAGATCGTTTGGCAGCACTTTCTCCTTCTGAAACGCTTGCCATGTCGCAAAAAAGTAATGAGTTGAAGGCTCAGGGAATTGATGTGATTAACCTGAGTGTGGGTGAACCCGACTTTTACACTCCCGACCACATCAAAGAAGCTGCCAAACAGGCTGTGGATAACAATTTTTCATTCTATTCACCTGTTCCGGGTTATCCTGCATTGCGCAATGCTATTTGTGCTAAGTTGAAATCCGAAAACGGGTTGGAATATAAACCTGAACAAATTGTTTGTTCCAATGGTGCTAAACAATCAGTATGTAACGTCCTTTTGGCCATTATTAGCAAAGGTGACGAAGTGATTATTCCTGCTCCTTATTGGGTAAGTTATCCTGAAATGGTGAAACTGGCTGATGGAACAAATGTTGAAGTATATGCCGGAATCGAACAGGATTTCAAAATCACACCTGCACAATTGGAAGCAGCTATTACTCCGAAATCAAAAGCCATTATTCTTTGCTCGCCTTCTAACCCTACGGGAAGCGTTTATACCAAAGAAGAATTGAAAGGGCTGGCTGATGTACTGGCTAAGTATCCGAATATCATTATTTTATCCGACGAAATTTACGAACACATCAACTACGGTGGCAGTCACGAAAGTATTGCTCAGTTCGAAAATGTGCGTGAACGCGTGGTAATTATCAACGGTGTGTCAAAAGGTTATGCCATGACAGGCTGGCGTTTGGGCTGGATTGCTGCTCCAAAATGGATTGCCGGAGCCTGCAACACCCTTCAGGGACAATACACTTCCGGACCATGCTCGGTAACTCAAAAAGCGGCCGAAGCTGCTTATACCGGCGACCAAACCTGCGTGGAAACGATGCGTGTGGCTTTCGAGCGTCGCAAAAACTTAGTGGTGAAACTTGCCCGCGAAATTCCGGGACTGATTACCAACGACCCACAGGGTGCATTCTACATTTTCCCTGATTGCAGCTCATTCTTCGGAAAATCATACAACGGACGTGTAATCGAAAAATCGGGCGACTTAGCCATGTATCTGCTGGAAGAAGGCCACGTGGCTTGTGTAGGTGGTGATGCTTTTGGCGCTCCAAACTGCATTCGTATGTCGTATGCCACTTCCGACGAAAATCTGGTAAAAGCTTTTGGCTGGATAAAAGAAGCATTGGCAAAATTAGCGTAAGCAAAACCGAATTCAATATAATGACCGAGCCCGTCAATTAATTCAATTGACGGGCTCGGTTTGTTTAAGGCTGAATTATATTTTATCGTCTGTTATCTCTCCCAACTGCATTTTTATATGTTTGTCGAAGTCCGATTCAAAAAGTTGGTCTTGCATCACTCTGTATTTTTCAAATTCTGTTTCAGCAAAAGCTTTAGCAATTTCGGCAGTCACATGTCCGGGGTTATCAAGGACTTCACGTTCGTTAAACTGCAAAAAGATATTTAGTTTTTCAGCCCAATCACTCATTGTCATTGGAAAGCCCCGTTCTGCTTGGTCTTCGGCATAATCTAAGTACATTGTTACAAAGCGGTTGAGCGATTTTATTTCCTTTTCTTTCAAGTAATTTTTGGCTATCGACACATCGGTTTTGATAATTTTACCTTCAGGTGCATTTTTCCATGTACTTAATCCCATGTGTTCTTTCTCTGCATTGGCGCGACTCACAATCAATTCTGCAGCAGTTTGACCGTGAATGGCAAAATGCAGTTTATTCTGTACTGTGGAAAAAAAAGTTTTGGTTGTTTCAGCATTTTTATTGTAATCCATAGCCGTTGCGTAAATGTCAGTTATCTTCTGATAAAAACCTCTTTCGCTGGCTCTTATCTCTCGGATTTCAGCAAGCAAGTCATCAAAGTATTTCTTACTTAAGAAAGCACCATTTTTCAATCGTTCCTTGTCCAATACATAACCACGTATTGCAAAATCATGCAACACATTGGTTGCCCATTGTCTGAATTGCATAGCTCTTTCGGAGTTTACCCGATAACCAACAGAAATAATCATCTCCAGATTATAAAACTCTACATCCCGCTCCACTTGTCTTTTTCCTTCAGTTTGAACTATTCGAAAATTTCGAATAGTTGCCTCTTTTTGTTCGCGAGATTTTATAATCTCTTTGATGTGATAGTTAATTGTATTCACTTCCACTTCAAAAAGAACAGCTATTAGCTTTTGTGATAACCAAACAGTTTCGTCCTCAATTCTAACTTCGATAGTATTTTCGCCGGCTTGGTTTGTAAACACTAGAAATTCAGCTGTGCTATTTCGTATTTGTAGTTTTTTAGTCATTGTTTAATCATTAAATTGTTTTTTCATAGCCCAACTCTTGTTAATCTGGCATTTTTTAATTCATGTAAAGCAGGTGGTACATACCGATTTATCGGTGAGCTTTCCTAATTACATGACGAAGTTTGGAAACTTTGCAGCACGTGCTGCAAACTTACGTTATGCTCAACAGAGGCTGTTTTTATTTTCGAAAATCAAGGTAAAAAACATAGTTTTTACCTTGATTTTAAGCATTTATTCTCTAAATTTGTAGACATAAAATATTCCGAACACTCGTAATTACAAATCCGCGCCAACAGGATATTCAATATTTGAAACTTCTATCTGTTTTTGAACTGTAACTGCAGTTCCATAAGCAACCAAGAATAACATACTTTTTCCTTGTCCACTGAATTCACTATAATTTAGATTTACCCCAATAACTGCATTCGCACCTATTCTATCGGCTTCTAGTT
>CAIQOG010000112.1 GCA_903873355.1 uncultured Bacteroidales bacterium | reverse complement strand
TTCGAAATTGTAATCCTTCACCTACAACAACCGTGCGGGTATAATCTTTCAATGAGGCAAAATAAGCCATGTTCTTGGGTAATTTTGCATCTAAATAGCTATCGTCGTATGCACAACTCGTGAAGAAAGATGCAATTATTGTAAGGATTAGAACTGTTTTATTGAGTTTCATATTCATAGTGATTTTATTTCTTAAAATATTAATATCCTGCATTATTTGTTAAATTAGATGATTTTAGAATCTCACCATAAGGTATTGGCAAATAAGGGGAACGGAAACTACGATTCTCCAGAGCTGATGTGGAATAGATACCGTAAACCGAATTAGTCAATGGTGTTAAATCGTTTTTTCCATTACACCAACGGCGTAAATCCCAGAATCGGTGATCTTCGAAACAAAGTTCTAATCGGCGTTCGTTTTTCACAAAATTCAGAAACGATGTATTATCTACCTTGTTACCAATAATATAGTATTTGTCTTTGGTCGATGGGCCGGATCCAAAAGCCCTTTCACGAATTCGGCGCATTATTTCTTTGGGAGTATATGTATAAGTTGTACTATTCATATCGCCTGTAGCCATAAACACTGCTTCTGCAAAATTTAAATAGAGCTCCGGTCTTCCTAACAGTATCGATGCCATTGTAGTTGTAACTGTTGGAGAAGTAAAACGTACGCTTGGATCGAGTAGCTTTTGTAAATAAAAACCCGTACGGGTATTGTTGATTGCGAAACCCGAAGCATCAGATCCTCCCGAAGCAGAAGCAATAGTTATACCGGCAAAAGATTCTCCATTTCTGACAATAAAATTATCCAAACGTGGGTCACGGTTTAAATGTGGATTCAACGGATCAAGTGTTACTGTAGATGCCACATCTGCCGGATATCCATCGCTTTTAGGGAAAGCATTAATCAGATTTAAGGTTGGATTATACGTACCGTTACCTTGTAATCTTGGAGGGTAATTTTCCTTTTCCATTGTTGAAACAGCAGCGTTAATAGGTCCTCTGAAGAAAATGTCTTTATTGCTGTTATCACCGTTATTCAAATTCATTTTATTGAAGTAATTAGCATAGGTTTGTAATGTTACACTACCACCGGTTAATTGTATAGCTGTTTGTGCTGCCTGAGCTGCTCTTTTCCATAATTCAATGTTATTTGATATATTAAATGCAGGACTTGCAGCATATAAGTATGCTTTCGCTTTAAGAGTTTTGGCTGCAATTCCTGAAGCGTGACCCGAAGATGCTGTAGAGCCATTATCGAAGGTACTGTTTGCATCCAGGTTATTATAATCAAGAGGTAAGTGTATATATGCACTGTCACAATCTTTTGCTATTTGAGCCACACATTCTTCATAGGTATTTCGGGGAATATTTAAATTGTCTGTTTCTTTATAAGATGTGGTTCTGATAGGAAACCCATAAACCTTATCGTCAGCTCCGACACCACCATATTTTTGGAGCAAATCAAATTCGTACCATGCGCGCAAGAAATAAGCTTCGCCAAGCGTATAATAAAATGTCCGAAGGTTTACACTGGGATTGCTATCGAAAATTACCGGTGTAGGAACTGTTTTAGTATTATCGAGTACCATGTGTTCAATATACCAATTAATATAATTGATGTATGTGTAATCATTCGACCAGGTATCACCAAGTGGATTTGACTGTGCTGAAATTCCATATTTTGCTGCTTTGGAGGTTGCAGAATTTTCATTGTTTGCTACCAGATTATCAGTTGCTGCTTCATAGGTAAGATTTACTCGGGTTGGAATACCCAGGTATGCCCGATAAAGCACTCCTACAAAATAATCGCGTGACTTCAATAAATCTGCTGAACCTACGTAACTATCTTTCGATGGCTCCATAAAATCTGCACAAGAAATTACACTTAATGCAATGGTTGCGATTACAATATATTTTGATATAATAATTCTAAGACTTTTCATATTCAATTTTGCTTTAATTATTTTAGAACGACATTGATAATCCTACGGCATAGGTTGTGAATAATGGATAACTATTTATACCGGCATCAAATGATTCAGGGTCTAATGCTTTCACTTTAGAAATTGTGAAAAGATCTGTACCGTAAACAGATATTTTAAATTCACTCATTTTCAATCCTTTTATCCATTCTTTGGGTAGTGAATAGGATAAAGTCAAATTTTGCAATTTCAGGAAACTTGCATCAGCCGTCCAGTAATCTGAACCAGTTTGATAGTCGTTTGTACCGGCACCCGCTGTAAGCATAGGATGTGCATTTCCATTTGGCAATCCTTCAACAATCGTAGTTGAGTATTTTCGGGTTGAATAGTTTTGAAAATAACTGCTCAAATAGGGATGATATCCTCCATAACCTAATAAGTTGGCAAAAATCTCTATGCCTTTATATTCCAACTTAAGGTTACCTGCATACATCAAACGTGGCATTGAATTTCCAACAACCACTTTGTCATATGAATTAATTACTTTATCGCCATTTACATCCTGATAGATAATATTACCTACTTTCAGGTCTTTAGGATCCATGAAACTGGGAACTGCCATTGTGCCGGCTTTTACCGCATCAATATCTTCTTGCGCATAAAAGCCAATAGCGTGGTAACCACGTATATCATCTGTTGCATCGCCCACAGTAGAATAATTTGGATCGGGTAATTCATCTATTACAATCTTTTTGGTTTTACCATAGGTAAGGTTTCCACCAATTGTATAATTAAAATTACCAACTTTTCCGCTGTAAGATGCTACAGCTTCAACGCCTGTTAATCCGGTTTGGCCAAAATTACTTGAAGGAAGGAAATTTGACCCACCACTGATAGCAGGCATTGTATTAATTCTTTGGGAAATCTGACCGTATGATAAATAATCGAAGTAAGAAATCTTAAGCTGAATACTATTTAATAATTTTGTTTCAACACTCAGGTCAATTTCACGCATTTCCGGCCATGATAAAATATCACTTCCGGCACGTACCACATTGGTAGTATTACCTGTGGCTGAAGAATTGAAAATGTAGGTATTTGGGGCGAACTGATTGTAATACCAGGTGTTCCGCCACAAATTAGGCGTCAAATTATCATCCCCCATATAACCCCACGATGCGTTAAATTTTAGAAGATTTACAGTTTTTGAATCTTTCAGGAATTCTTCTTTGGACACAGTCCAACCTGCACCAACTGCCGGAAAAATCTTAAATCTTTTATCGGGTGCCATAATTTGTGAACCACAATAGTTTGCTGTAGCTTCAAGACTATATTTGCCTGAATAACTGTAATTTACACGCAATCCCAGATTCTGACGCTTATAGTCGTAAAGTTGAGCTGCAGTACTTAACTGTGAGATAAAATAAAACAAATCAGCAGTTATGCCATGATTACCAAAAGTGCGGTCATAATTAAATGTATTGGCAAAAGCCCAACGTTGTGTGTAGGCATTTGCTCCCATTGATTGACTGGTAGCATTAACTTGTGTTCTGAGCGTTTGAACTGCAGTAATATTACCATCAAAATCTAACGATTGAGCTTTGTAAACACCAAATGTATTAATCTTGCTTAGGTTTTGCATGTGGTAAATATCAAAATTGAAAACTGGTGACCATGATAATCCTTTCAATAAACTACTAAGATTAATATTCAAATTAATATCCGCTTGTATACGCAAAGATGTTTCACGTTGATAGCCACTTAATGCTTGACCACCGTAAGGGTTATCCAGCCAGGTAGATGTACCGCCAATAGTATCTGTACCGGTTTTTAAAAATATAGGATATGCATTGGGGTAGCGTGATGACAGTGTGGAAATACTAAAGTTTCCCGGATATTGTCTTTCGCCTAAATAAGTTGCCAGATTAGCTAAAAGGCGAATGTCATCAGAAAATTGAGAGTTTACATTCCCTTGAAGATTAAAAGTTTGTATGCCGGTTTTGCTATTTCCATAAGCTTCATAATTTCCTTCATTCTTGTAACTTCCATGAACATAGTAATTTGTTTTTGCATTTCCACCGGAGTATTCTACCATCATTCGGGTATAATCCATGTTTTTTTTCAAAAACTGTCCGTAATAATCTACATCTGGAAACTGAATAGGTGAAGTTTTAAATTGATAAGCATCCAAAACATCTTGTGTGTACCCCTGACCTGCAGGTAAAACCCCGTTATTATCGTTCATCAATGCTTTGTTATAATTTGTAGCGTAATCAAACGAGTTCATATATGCTGGGAGTACAGTTGGAGTTTTTACTCCTCGTTGAGCAGTTGCTGTAAATTTAGGTGATCCCTGAGCACCACGTTTAGTCGTTACCATGATAATACCGTTACATGTTCGACCTCCATAAATGGCTTTTGATACTGCATCTTTTAAGATTCTGATTTCGGCTATCTGACCTTGATCATAAGAAGTCAGGGAACGTTCGATTCCGTCAACCAACGTAATATATCCACCAGAAGCACCTCTAACATACATGTCGAAATTATCTTCACCCGGATTACCATTATTTTGCAGAATAAATAACCCTGGTAATTGTCCCGCCAAAGCTTCTGAAACTGAAACAGTCGGATAATTTAAGAGATTATCACCTTTAACTGCATCGGTATTTCCTACAAAACGGTTGTAATCTTGCTTACCAAACAAAATACTGATTTTGTTATTTTTCTGTGAAGTAACCGAATCTGTTTTTTGTTGTGCATCTGCAATTGAGAACTCAGTCCCAAGAGTAAGTGCAATAGCGAGTAGTATTTTTATTTTTGAACACTTCATAATTAGTATTGTGATTTTGTTTCTAACCTTTTAAGACTCTATTAATTTACATGAGGTTTACCAACCGGGATTTTGAGTAAAATTAGGACCTAACTGTGTGTTTTTATAAGGAATCGGGAACAAATAATGTCTGTCCTGCCATTTTAATTGTAGATTATCAGGTAGAGTTACGACTGTATATTCAAATGAACTCGCACCTGTTTTCTTAATATAAACACCTTTTTGAATGAGCACAGAAGGGTCTAACATTATTTTCCAACGACGTAAATCGTAATATCTTTTTTCTTCGAATGCAGTTTCCACACGATATTCATTTCTGATTTTTTCTTCAAACTGAGTTGCATCCCCTGTTTGTAACCAAGCAGCACTTCCATCGTAAAGTGCCATTCCAGCACGTGCGCGAACTTTATTCACGGCTTGAGCTGAAGTCATAGTGAATCCTGAAATCCCTTGTGGAGCAGCGGTTGGTCCCCAGGCACGGTTAGCTGCTTCGGCATAAAAAAGATACAAATCAGCTAAACGTATCTGATTCCACAAAATGCTGATAGTTCTTGAAGGTGGGGGTGTTGCAAATGAAGCATCACACAATTTTGCATTATAATATCCGGTGTAGGTGAAACCATTAACAGCAACTTTTTGTGCAGTTACCTTCAGTTCTTTTGCAACCGCATTATTATATGATTCGTTCCAAATCTCAACAGTTCGGGATAAATTTGCAACCATGGGATTTGTAGCTCCGTTGTACATAATGGTTTTGTAAAATCTCGGATCTCTTCCTGTATATGGATCAGTTCTGTATTTGTTCGAGTTTGGGTCAACAGTCGAACCATCTGCCCACTGAAAACTTTGGGCAAGGTTTTCGGTTACTGATTCTGCTCCATTGAACGATCCGCCGTTAAACATATCAGATTGAATTCCAATCCAAATTGGTGTCCAATAAATTGCTTGATTAGCTGTTAATCTTCCAAAAAGAACCTCTTTATACGTACTTGCCTTTGGATTGACAAACAAATTATTAAATTCTGTAAAGGGAGCTAACGCGTAATAACCAGAATTTTCGGCTATGTTGATTGCTTCACCTGCAGCTACGGCTGCATTCGTCCATAAAGTATTGTCACCAGCGGGATTTGCAAACGGACTAGCTGCCCACAGCAATGCTTTAGCTTTATAAGCTAGTGCGGCCATTTTAGACGGGCGTCCCCAATTTTTATCCTCTACTACAAGTGGCAGATACTGGGCTGCTTTATCAAAAGTTTCTGCTATTTTCTGTGCAGTTTGTATATACGATAAACGTGGAAGATCCATATTGGCGTCGGCAGCTAATGGTTCTTCCAAAAACGGCATTCCTCCCCAACCTTCGAGTAATACAAAATAAAAATGAGCTTTTAAGAAGTAAGCCTGACCTACTATGCCATTAATTTGTTCAGTCGTACCATTAGTAATACGGTTGGCATTTTTAATAGCCATATTGCAAATACGAATAGCTTTCCAACAATCGTTAAACCGGTTTTCACCCCCTTCCGAAAAATACAAATAATCACCTGCCCAATCGGCCAGAAAATTACCCCAACGGTAAGGCTGTTTTGGATGCCAGTTACTTCCCTGATTCGGAATACAATTGTCGGTTATTGACTCACGGAGTCCATACATACGTTTTCCGTTAAAGGTAGCACCAACATATTTTGAATCCATATTATTTCCTAAATCGTTGTCATCAAAGTAACAATAAGGTGCAAGAATCTGATCGATAAAAGCCTGGCTTTTGGTATAATCAGTAAAAATTTGCTCATCAGTAAAAGCCACTGAATCTGGTGTCTGGTTCAAATAATCGACACAAGAATTAAAGCTAAAGACACAGGCAGCTAATAATATATATACTATTTTATTTTTCATTTTTCTAAAATTGGATTTAATTACAAAGTCATTTTTAATGATAAAGTAATACGACGTGGTAATGGATAGAATTGAAATGAGCCACCATAATCACCTCCGTAGAAGTCTACTGATGCTTCATTTTCAGGATCTCCAAGAATATACCCTGGTGCAATTGTAAGTAGATTTGAGCCCTGCAAAGCAATACGGGCAGAGGTTAACCCCAATGATTTAATCGTTTTTCTTTGAAGTGTATAACCTAGTTCTATAGATTTTAATTTCAGATAGCTGGCATCAACAATTCCTTTACTTGTAGAATTATAAGCCCCCCAAGTTGCATATTTTGAATTTGTATTTTGTGGTGACCAAACGTCTGTTTGACTTGCACCTTTCAAAAGTATATACGAGTCAACCGGATCATACGACCACATGGGATTTGTATAATTTCCAAATGATTTACTTACGCCTGTAACGCCTTGAAACAGGAAGTTAAAATCAAAACTCTCATACGATAATCCGGCTGAAAAACTATAAGTCGTATTTGGACGAGTTGTAAATCCAATCGCGACTGCATCATTACTTGTTGTGGCATCTCCATTAAAGTCTAAGACTTTATCACCGCCAATAATTAAATTATTTTGACCAAGAGAATAATTCAATATTTCATCCATATTCTGGTAATATCCAATATTCTGACTTGAATAGATTTGTCCAATAGGTTTTCCCTGACTTTTCTGATACTCATTCATAAATGCCGGATCACCAAACGTAATAATTCTATTTTCATTAAAATTATAATTCCCTTTTACCCAATAAAAGAATTTATCAACATGATCATTATATCCAAGCTCTATTTCGTAACCGTGCTTTTTTGTAACTCCAATGTTTTGAGCCTTCATACTTTGTCCAAACATAGCAGAAACATCACGACGAGTTGTTAGAATCCCATCTCTTTTCTCATCAAAAAGATCAATAGTAAATGTTAGTTTATTATCGAACAAACCGATATCGACTCCAAGAGAATTTTTGATTGATCTCTCCCAACGTGCATTTAAGTTTGGAGCAGCACCTTCAGTTACTGTTGTAAGATTGGTTTGGGTTTGAGATGTTCCTGTCTGAATAGATTTCCAGTTGGCATATTCAGAAATATACAAGAAACCGTTGGTTCCATCGTAACCACCTTCTCCATAAGAATACCTAAGCTTAAAATTATTAAGAGTTGGCAAATTATCTTTTATGAATTTTTCTTTGGCAATATTCCAACCACAAGCAATAGCAGGAAAATATCCGAAACGATTGGAAGGTGCAAATTGCTCAGAGCCTGCTATACCCAGGTTTGCTTCTAACAGATATCTACTATCATAATCATATGTAGCACGTGCTACCCAGTTTTCTTCAAAATGAGGAAAAGATGAACCTGACTGACTATTTCTGCGACTAAATACACCCAACGCACTAACATTGTGCTTGCCAAAAGAGCGGGCATAGTTCATTTGAGCACTATAATATAAGCTTTTGAATGGTGAACCATATTGTGAAATAGTAGATTGATAAGGATTCTGAATTGGTGATAAGCTGTTAGTCTTGTCGTAAATATATCGTTGCCATTCGTAGGAGTTTCCAATTTCTTTATAAATAAAATACTCACCATAATATGCATAGCCACCACCACGCCATGTTGACTCATTATTATAACTAACTGATAACTTCGCATTTAATCCTTTAGTGATAAAGCTAAGATCTTGAGTTAAATTGATATCTGTTGTTAATCTATCTCGCATTGAACGTACAGTCCCTGTTTGATTATGTATATAATCTATTGATGCAGGTATAGTATAGGGTATTAAAGTTCCTGCTGTACGGCCTGAGATATTAGGATAAATAGTTGAAGGATGATCTGCCACAAATGATTCAGGATAATAGTATGGAGTTGTATAAGGAGGAGAAACCAACATATTACTCAATACTTTTGCTGGTACTCCATAATCTCCACCATGACTATCAGTTCCAACATAACCACCACTTGAAAAAGATAATTTTGTTGTTTTGCTTAGATTAAAATCAAAATTCATGCGGTAATTCACCCTGTCGTATTTATACGATGGATCATACAAATTTTGATTATCTTTTACAATATCTCCTTCGTGTAGATAGCTTAATGTCAAAAAGTATTTCGCATTAGCAGTACCACCTCTTGCAGATATTGATGCCTGAGTATCCATTGTAAAGTCTTTAACATTATGATTCCATGTATCGATATCAGGGTATACATATGGCATATCATGATCACGATAATGATTAAGCACTTCATCTGACAAAATTAAATTGTAGTAATTCTTATTTCTATAAAGTTTATTCCTTGCTACTAATGTATTATAAGCATTCTGCTGAATGCTACTTGTTGAAGCTTGTTTCATTGTTTGGTCATACGAAACAGATATCTCCATTTTTCCTTCCTGACCACGTTTGGTGGTAATAAGGATTACACCATTAGCTCCTTTCACACCAAACACAGCTGTTGCCGAAGCATCTTTCAAAACAGAAATATTTTCAACTTCAGAAGGGTTAATATCATTCATGCTACTTTCTACACCATCAACTAATACTAACGGAGTTCCACTTCCTGTTGGTGATGACATACCACGTATGTATATTTTTGAATCGTTCGACCCCGGCAATCCGGTTGCCTGCACAGTTACCAAACCGGGAACACGACCTGCGAGTGCATTGGAAACTGATGTTACACCAGCTTTCATTAAATCTGAACCTTTTACAGTTGAAATAGATCCAACAACACTTTCTTTTTTTTGAGTAGAATAACCAACTACAACAACTTCATCCAATCCTTTAGAGTCTTCACCAAGAACAATTTTAAGATATGTTTTCCCTTTTAGAGCTACTTGTTCAGTTTTATAGCCAATATAAGAAACATTTAAAGTTGAACCAGATGAAACTTTGATTGAAAATTTACCATTAGCATCAGTAACTGTACCTGTTTTGGTTCCTTTTACCAAAACAGAAACTCCTGGAAGTGATTCGCCGGATTTCTCATCAACTACTATACCGTTGACAGTGAGATTTTGAGCAGAAACAGTTACGAGAAAAATGCTGAAAAGTAATAAAAGTGTTGCTCTCATTGAATTCAGTTTTTTATTTACTTTCTTCTTGTACATAATTTTATAATATCAAAAAATAGATTTGTAATTTCAGTTGATTTTTAAAAATTTCCTGGAAACTGATATTTGTGTTGAACACACGTAATTGGGAGGAGAAAAGGAAGTAATTTTACTCATATCTTAAATTTTATAGGTTTCTGTTTGTTTTCTATGCAAAGATAATAGCCTTGATGAATTATATTGGTCGAACTTTTGTTGAAATCATACCTAATTTCTGTTGAACAATTTATTTATAATTATTTATCTGTCTGATTATCAAAACTTCTACAATTACAGATTAAAAAATCACCCACAACTCAACATTTTTTATTTAAAAATGAGTATTTCCTAAATCTTTGTTTTAACATGGTGAATCACTTCAAATGCACCTGCACGCCCTGATGATTTATATCCATATTTGTTGCTATTTGCATATGAAACCTTGCTTTTTCTATATTTCCAATACCTAAAAAACCTAACCCAAGCATATAAAGGCAATGGATTTTATTGCGGAAAGACAGGTCATCGTCCCAAATCAGCAAATCTGGTAACGAAACGGCAAAGTAATCGAGTTTTATTTGCTCATCAAAATGCTTTTTGCCAAAAGCTATCAACTTATCGAAACGGTTTTTGGCCTCTTCATTGCGCCCAAGTTTTTTCAATGCCAATCCCTGATAGAAAATTTTATCGGGTTTTTGGTCGTTATAGAAAATGGCTGCTGCCGGTTCATTATTTCCTTCTATTGCAAGTTTCCAGTATTTAACCGATTCCTCTTTTAGTCCCAAACCTTCAAAAGCACACCCCAACCAGTAATGAAAATCATTTTCCTGTGCACCATAAAGTTTTCCTTCCCCTAAATTGTGAGGATACTCCAAACACTGATTCAGTAGTTCAATTGCAGTGCTATAATCATGTTTTGATATTGCTGTTTTGGCCAACTCAACTCTACAAATTTGATATTGAGTTGGAACTTTTCCTTCGCCTCCCTCCCAGGGATGAAATTGTCTTTTATCTATCAAATCTTTTGCCTTGGTATAATTGCCAATCTGATTACACAATGTAGCATATTCTAAATATACATCGTCACGTTGTTCTACAAGTTCAAAATGCGTTTCAAGAAATTCAAGTCTCAAAGTATGTGGGCGACAAATACGTTTATACAACTGATCAAGTTCCATCAAAATACGGACATCAGTAATGTCTAAAGAAAATGCATTTTCAAGATATTCAATTGCTTTTTCTTCCTTGTTTAGTTTATTGAAATAAGCTAACGAAAGATTTCGTAATACGGTGGGGAACTTATCGTCTATTGCAACCGACTTTTCCCAGCAATCAATAGCTTCGGGGTATTGACGTTTGTCATACCACAAATTACCCAGATAATATGGTGCTTTTGCATCTTGTGGATTCAGTTTTTGTGCACATTCCAATGCTAAAATGGCTTCCAAGCGATTTGGGAAACAGTATTCAGGTGCATGAGCCGCTGCTTTTTCGAAAACAGTTTTTGCATCTTTTCCACTCAAATCTATAGCCCAACCCATATAATAAAAAGTCATTGGTGTTGTTAGACATATTTTTGAACCTTCTTCCAATAACTGAATGGCTTCTGTATACATCCCTGCAGCAATATAATCCAACGCCACAATCTCATAATTATGAATTTCGCCCCTCATGAGTTGGGTCATTTCAGCCAACACATTACTATCAGCTGAAAGCAGATATTTTTCAAAACGACAACCAAAATTAAACAAATCAATTTTCAACGAATCCTCAATCCAATTGAAAGCTTCGTCATTTCGTCCTAGCTTACGTAAAATTGCTGTTTTAAGCACTCGCGCTTTATGGTTGTGCCAGTTTCGAATCAATGATTTTTCTACTTCATAAAGTGCATCTGTCAACTTATCATTAAGACATGAAATTTGTGCGCAACCAAAAAATCCGGCATCCTGCATGGCTGCATTCCAGCACGATTTATAAAAAGCATCGTAAGCCTCTTTGTTTTTGCCCTGATATTGAAGTGCTAAACCAAAATTATAACGAGGTTCACCATCATAAGGATTCGGATTTCGTTGTAGCTGAGTTTCGATAGCAGTTTTAAAATATTGTTCTGCTTCCGCAAATTTTCCACGACGCAACAACCATAGTCCCATAGCATTGTTATTGCGCACATCGCTTGGGTCACGCTTTAATGCTTCTTTGTAATAATCGATAGCGTTGTAAGTAGCATGTCGATATTGTTCCAAATGTAATCCGGTGAGGTACAATTGTTCGCAAGTAGGAGTTTCCTCAGGCGAAAGTGCTGCTTGTGCAGCTTCTGCTTCAAGGCGTTCCTTCTTTTCTGTATGTATGGCAAGCAATTCACTTCCCTTAGAATTGTAAACAATTAATTCCAGTTCATTTCCAGGAATTTTTCCAACGACAAATTCCTTTTCATAAACCGTTTCAGGACACAAATCAACTATTTCTTCCCAAAAACCTTTCAATTCAACCTTAGCGTTTTTTTGCAAAGACGTTGCCAACACTTTCACAATTGCTATCTCACCGACTTTATCTATATTTAGCAACAAATCTTGTGAAGCATTCTTCACAACCCCTAACTCACGATACGGGAGAAAGTATTGTGTAAAAGTTTTTTCTTCATACGCATTAAGCCAAGTAAAATCAGGTTGATTATCGGTAAACACACCTGCCATTAATTCAATATACGGCCCATCTTCGTCGGTGAGATTTCTGTCCCAAGCTTTACCAAAATCGCCATTACCCCATGTCCATTGTTTTTTGCCCGGCGAAACATGGTGGTTGGCAATATGAAGTACACCGGCTTGTGTGTCGTTTTCATAGCCACCTACAAAGTTAAACTCTGAATTGATTGCCATATACGAAGTAGGTACAGGAATATTTTTATAGTTAGAAATATCGACACCAGCCGAATAATCAATTTTATAATATGTTCCGGTGGCTATTGGGAAGGTTGAAACATCTCGTTTTCCATGATCGAAAACTGCATGAACATCAGGTGGAAATACTGATTGATAAAAATCGTTGACTGCAACAGCCGGATTAGCCCACCAAAGGAAAGTTTGTGGTACAGGAGTAGGATTATAGAGTTTAGCTTTTATTTCTAAATACGCTTTTCCGGGATGAAGGGTAAATCCTGCCATTCCTTTTTGGTGAAACATTTTCTCGTTTTCGCTCACCCAAACAGTTACACTACCATCAGCATTGTGCTCAATGGTATGGTCAACAGGCAAAAAAGTACTCGGACGATGATGTTGTGGCCAGTTAAATTCAATTCCTCCTGAGATCCAAGGACCGGTTAATCCTACCAAAGCAGGTTTAACAACCTGATTGTAATAAATGAAATGACGTTCTTTGATTTTATCATAGGCCATCTGCACACGACCACCCAACTCGGGTAAAATCATTATTTTGATGTATTCGTTTTCCAAAAAAACGGCTTTGTAAATCTTATCATGTTTTTCATCCGCAATTTTTTCGATTACAGGATAGGGATACACTACGCCACTACTTCCCTGATATACTCGTTTTTCGAGGAAAATCGGATTTTTCTCGGGTTGACCAATTTCGTAAGTGGGTATAGCCACTTCTTCGCTCCAAACCTTTACTTCACTTTTTTCTACCGTACTTGTAATTAAATACTTCGTTATTTCTTCCATGAAAATATGTTGTAATAAATTATTTTAAAAGTGATTATTTTACTAATTCTTTCTCAATTTCTTCTAAACTTTTTCCTTTTGTTTCAGGTAATTTTTTAAGAATAAATAAAAATCCGAGCAAACAAATTCCTGCGTACACCCAGAATGTTCCTGCTGCGCCCAATCCTTTGTTCAGCAATGGGAAAGTATAGGTAAGAATAAAACAGGCAATCCACAATCCGAATGTTGCCAATGCCATGGCAGCACCCCGAACCCGATTAGGGAATATCTCGGACAAAATTACCCACACGATAGGTGCCAGCGACATGGCATATACACCGATACCAATAACTACCAAGGACAAAACAGCAATTCCTTTAATGTGGAAATAAAATGCACTTCCAAGTAATAAATAGGTTATTGTCAAACCTACAGAGCCAAGAACCATCAGTTTTTTGCGTCCCCATTTATCCACTGTAAACATAGCCACCAATGTAAAGATAAGATTCACACTTCCTGTAATCACTATATTAAACAAGGTATCACTTACACCATAAC
>CAIQOG010000111.1 GCA_903873355.1 uncultured Bacteroidales bacterium | reverse complement strand
GATGCTGTCAGGGTGATGAATAATTCCGGTTTCAGAATGACAGGACAAAACAAAGTTTGGTTGGCAGGAAACGTTTTGTTGAAAGCTCTTTTGCTTTCTGATGAATCACTGGTAAAACAAGCTCGTGATACAATTGCCTCCGAAATTTATCAAACTACCAACGAAGGTGTTCAACCTGATTTTAGCTTTCACCAGCATGGTCCGCAGCAACAGTTTGGCAATTACGGACTGGCTTATATCAACAGTTTATCCTATTATGCCAACGTTTTTGGAGGCACATCGCTTGGTTTTTCGGATTCACAACTCAGTATTTTGCGAAACTTTGCCCTTGATGGTGAAAACTGGGTTTCGTGGCGAGGCAGAATGGATGTAAGTGCCTGTAATCGTCAGCTTTTCAAACAGGCACAATCAGGGAAAGTCCTTAGTTTGTGTGTTGCTTTGAATCAGTTGCGACAGGCAGATTCAATCAATAGAAAAAATTATGAAGATGTGATTCTTCGCAATCTCAAACCCGGATTGCAGCCTGAAATGACAGGCGCAAAACATTTTTGGCGTTCAGATTTGTCGGTTTTCAGAAGTACGGACAGCTATATTTCTGTTCGTTCATGCTCACCACGGGTTAAAGGAACTGAGTTTACAAACAACGAAAATAAAAAAGGTCATTTCATCTCTGATGGTTGCACCATTTTTATGCGACGTGGTGATGAGTATAACGACATTTTCCCTGTTTGGGACTGGAATCGGATTCCCGGCGTTACAGCACCACTCGTTGATACTGTAAAATATAATCCAAAAGATGATTACCGGAATAAAAACTCATTCGTAGGCGGTTTGACAAACGGCAAATCAGGGATTTCCACCTTTCATCTCAACCGCAACGGAGTAAATGCCAAAAAATCATGGTTTTATCTGAATGGTGTTCTGGTTTGTCTGGGAGTTGACATCCATTCAAAATCGGGGAAGGACATAGTTACAACAGTAAATCAATGTTTACAACATGGAAGCGTTACTGTTCAGACAGCTGATTTTAAATCCATTGAATTTACTGATTCTGCAAATACTTCCACTAACCTGAAATCAGTATGGCATGATTCAATCGGATACTATTTTCCGACAAATATTAATCTCAGTCTATCTGCTCAAACTCAAACCGGCGATTGGCATCAGATTGCCGATCCGTATTCAACAAATGAAATCAGAAAAGCAGTTTTCAAACTTTGGATTAATCATGGAATAAGTGCAAAAACCTATAAATCATATCAATATATGGTTTTACCTTCGGTTTCAAATGCCCGGTTGAATGATTTTATATTTAATCCAACTCTTGAAATCATATCCAATAATTCATCTGTTCAGGCTGTAAAAAGGACTGATAATACAGAATTTCAATTTGTTTTTTATAAACAAAGTCACCTGAAAACTTTTGGAGAAAAGAATTATATCCGTTCTATAACTCCGGGGTTGGTTCAATTGGAAAAAATTGGAGAGAATCTGATTGTTACAGTAGCTGACCCAACTCAACAACAAAAAGAATTCTGTTTTACGCTTAGTGGAAAATTCAGAGGACAGTTTGCAAAATACAATTCGTTCACTAACGAAACAACTCTGAGAATTCCTTTACCACAGGGTGGCGAAGCCGGAAAATGTGTGACGGTAGAGGTGAAAAAGTAGACTTACAACCCGCTTGCCAGAATATCAGCCAGATGAATGCCTTTAACCGCTGATTTATGTTTGGCACAATAGCCATTGATGTTCATCAAACACGAAGCTTCAGTGCTTACAACAAATTCTGCACCTGTGGCCAGTGAATTTTGCACTTTTTTCTCTGCCATAGCTGCGGAAATAGCTTTGTTTTTCACAGCAAAAGTTCCTCCAAATCCACAGCAGGTATCACTTTCTTCCATCTCAATCAGTTCCAGTCCTTCCACCTGTTCCAGCAAACGGCGAGGTTCGTCTTTGATGCCGTATTCGCGTAAAGCAGAGCAGGAATCGTGAAATGTTACTTTGTGCGGAAATTTAGCTCCGAGTTTTTCAACTTTCAACACATTTACCAGAAAATCAGAAAGCTCATAAATATTGGTTTTCATTTGAGCATGACGTGCCAGTAATTCAGGTTTTTCCTTGAGGAGTTTATGATAATGATGAATCACAAAGCTTGAACATGAACCCGACGGTGAAACAATGGGCATATCCGGTTGAAAATCCGTCAGAAACTTCTCTGCCAGACTGCCGGCTTCATTCCAATAACCGCTGTTGAAAGCAGGTTGTCCGCAACAGGTCTGATTTGGATTATAATGCACCTTACAGCCGGCTTTTTCAAGCACCTTTATCGTATTGAAACCGGTTTCGGGATACAGTTGGTCAATATAGCAGGGAATAAATAGTTGAACGTCCATTTGTCAGTTATAAAGTTTGAAAGTTGAAAGTTTGAATGTTCAGGGCTTAGTGCTAATCCAAAAATCTGCATATACCGGCAAATGATCCGAGAAGCCGTCCTGATATTTCATCCCCACAAAGGTACGAAAAGGTTGCTTACCAAGATAGGTTTTATCGTTTTCGAGCAAAAAATCTGCATCAAAGAAATGTGCATCGGTTTGTCGGGTATAAAATGAACTTGTAGAATTCAATAAATTTCCCGAAACAATAAGTTGATCCAATGCACCCCAATCGCCTGAATGTTTATTAGAACCTTTGCCTTCGGTATGAAGTTTATAAACCAGATTGTACAAATTTCGGTCAGAGATTGAATCGTTCAATTGTTTTGCTTTCAGCACTTCCAGGATACTTTTATTCGTGGGAAAATCATTGAAATCGCCCATGATAACTATCTTTGGCCTGGGGGTGGCTGCAAACAGACTATCCACTTTCTGCCTTAGCACCGAAGCCACAAACAGTCGTTTTTCTTCCGACTCCAGTTCCCCTTCCAACCGGGAAGGAAAATGGCACACAAACACATGCATTGTATCGCCGGTAGGAATTATGCCCGAAGCAAACAAAATGTCACGAGTGCGACTGTGTGGAGCATTGGGAAAATGCATGGGAATAGCTTCATCGTGAATAGGCTTAAACTCATGCGGCTGATAGAGCAACGCTACGTCAATGCCCCGCGGGTCGGGTGATTCGTGATGAAGAAACCTGTAGCGCAGATTTTTCAAACCCGAATAATGCGTCAAATCAATCAGGCATTTGCGGCTTTCCACTTCGCATAAACCCACCAGCTCCGGCGCATCCCAACCGCCAATGGCAGTAATTACACGGGCAATATTGGTTTGCTTCTTTTTGTATTTGGTGTAAGTCCAGCCACGCGCTCCGTTAGGTGTGAATTCGGTATCGTTGGTCAGCGTATCATGCACACAATCGAAGAAATTCTCGACATTATAACTTACAATCCTGAAATTCTGTTTTTCTTTTTGTTGTGCAACAAGTTGAAAAACAAGCATCAAAACTATGGGTAAGATAACTCCTCGTTTCATGAATTCACTTCTTCACCGGTTGCCACTGGTAAGCACCAATATCGGGTTTGTTGCCGGTTAGGCGGTTGTTGCCGTTCAGGTCGAGAGGAAATTGTGCAGCCACGGCAGGATCAGCAATAGCACGAACCGGGGAAACAGAATCGGGCATAAAGTTGAAATAGATTTTCTTTTCGTAGTTGTAGCGGATGCTTTTGAAAAGCGTATCTTTTCTGTTGTACCAGCGAATTGCCGTGAACTGTTTTGGTAAATTCAATGAATCGGGCTTGCGGATATAACAGTGGTCGAAAATTCCATTGTACTGATCCAGATATCGGCTTGCCAGACTGAATTCATTGTCAAGATTTCCACTGATAATGCAGTTGCGGAACTCTGTTTGCATGGGTGCCACACGGTTCAGATTCATTATCATAAGTGCAGGATTTTTGTCTCGGGAAGCAGGTTGTACCGAACTATTGTCGAAATAATTGGCTATAGTACTTTGCAGGAATGTGTGTTTTCCACCGTTCAGAAAGACACTGTAACTGCTGGTGTTTGAGATTTCAGAATTGGTAACCAGCACATTTCCATTCTGAACCACGAGACCGTAGACTAAGAAGTTATGAATCCGGCAATCGGCAATTTCAAGATTGGGAATATTGTTCCGGTCTTCATTGGAATAATAAATTCCCACGTAACCACTGGTCATAATCACATGTTTCAATGTGTGATTACCACCATTCCAAAGCAGGAATACACCGCCCCATTGTCCGGCTACATTATTGTATGGAAATGGTGTCGCAAACTTTATATCATCCAATCGGTCACCACGCATCAGAATAGGGTTATTGGCTGTTCCTTCCGCTTTCAGGTTACCACGTACAACGAGATTGGCGTTATTGTGGAAATACAATTTACATCCGGGCTTCAACGTCAGTGTTTTGGCAGAATCCACAGTTAAATTTCCAAAAATCAGGTATGGTTTTTCAGCAGTAAGTATTGAATCGCTGAGGATTCGTCTATTTCGCATAATGTTTACATCCTGACCGTAAGCGTGTAATTTTACTTTTTGCAGCACACCATTGGTTTGAAAAACAATCGAATCCTGAATAAACAGGGGTGAATTGGAATTGGTTGGATTTACCGTAACCGACACGAAAATATACATACTGTCTTTGGCACGAATTTCCACATTTTCGAACTGACTATTGGCATTCAGACTTCCATCCACATTGATTTTGAATGCTGAATTTTGTCCTCCTGCCAGAGCAAGATGGCTGATTTTCAGGGCAAAACTATTCCGGTTATACACCATTATTTTTGAGGTGGCACTTCCAATCGTTGTGAAAACGGTATCGAAAGTCAGCGTATCTTTCGAAAAACTGAGTTTGTCGTTCGGACTGGTGGAAAAAATATCATCGTTACACGAAGTAAGTGACATTGTCAGAATAACTGACAACACTACAAAACAATACTGAAAAAATCTGGTTGGAAATGATAACATGCGTATTTTAATTTAGCCCGAAAAGCAATCCGTTTTATTTTACTGCAAATTTACGGTAAAAGATTACTTTATCATAATAATAGGCTATATTTGTGGTTTAAATTTTAAAAAAGTACGACTATGGCAAGCCGCAAAAAACTAAAAAACACCATTAAATTTGTATCGTCCGAGCTGATAACCGATATTTATTTCCGCTGCCTAATGTCTGGCAAAATGGACGAACAAACTGTTGATAATCTGGTTGTTGAAATTATGAACCTCAATCGCGAATTCGTACTCAGGGCCAACCGTCCGGATGGAAAAGAAAATCCAAAACTGGTAAAAGCTTATTATGCTAAACTTTTCACCGACTGGCAAGCTAAAACCTCGCAAATTATTGCCAAAATAGAAAAACTCTGATTTCTATTCAAAGTTGAAAGTCAGTGTTAACATTTTCGATGTTAACTTCGAAAGTGCATTTGAAAATTTCTGATTTTCAGTGCTAATGGTACCTGCATTTCGTTCATTCAGCGGTACAAATATATCGTTAAAGCCTATAGAATACTTTAATTCAGGACATAACTTGAAAAAAGAAAAGTAAATGTCGCATCCAACCCCAAACTCTGTGTAAAAATCCAGTGGTTTGAGCAAAAGAGGTTTATTGGTATCCGTTGCCAGATCGATGGAAGCACCGCCTCCTACAATCACATAAGGACGTATATTCCCATTTCGTTCGGAACTGAATTTCAGGTATAATGGAACGCAAATCGGGATAGATTGGATTGTGATTGAATCAAGACCTGTTTTGGGAGAATAACTCAATTGTCTTTCTCCAAAATGCAAGGTCGGAGTACAACGCAGGTTCATGTATCGGTTTAGTCTTAAATCGGTAATTATACCAACTGAAAATCCGGGTTTTAGAACTGAAGTTCGGACATCGTAAACCGTTCCGCTTATATCTGCCAGACTTGGTGTGGCATTAAAATCCATAGAGTTGAATCCCAGTGAAAATCCAAAATGAAAAAGTTTTTGATCGACATAAAGTAAATTTCCCTGTGCAAAGAGATTTGATAATGAACTACAAATCAATACTAAAAGAAACAACCGTTTTTTTACTTTTAAAATTTTCATGCTCACCCTTTTAATTGTAGAATACAAACGTAAAAAAAAAAGCTTTATTATCCAAATAATCAGCTCCGAATAAAAAAGGTTGCTTCCTGTAAAAGAAACAACCTTTTTCGGTAAGTTTATTTATTTTTTAAAGCATAACCCCAAATACGTAATAAATCAATGCGGCTAAAGCTGCGCTAACCGGGATAGTAAGAATCCATGCAATCATTAAATTTTGTGTTACACCCCAACGTACAGCTGAAAGTCGTTTTACAGCCCCAACTCCAATAATTGAACCGGTAATTGTATGCGTTGTACTAACCGGGATTTTAAGAATCTCAGTAATGTATAATGTGATAGCCCCCGCTGTTTCAGCTGCTACACCTTCCAAGGGTGTCACTTTCGTAATGCGCGATCCCATTGTTTTGATAATTCTCCATCCGCCCGACATTGTACCAATCGAAATTGCACCAAAACAAGCAAGTGCAACCCAAGATGGTATGCTCTTTATATCATGAACTCCTACATCTATACCACTTTTTGTAGCAGTAAATAATGCAACAGCGATAATTCCCATTACTTTCTGTGAGTCGTTCAAACCATGACCAATACTGAATAAACCAGATGAAACCAACTGAAGTCGTTTAAACCAACTGTTAGCTTTGTGTGGGTTTACTTTCTTGAAGGCATACAAAATTACGATAGTGAGTATTGATGAAATAATCATGCCGATTAAAGGAGCGAGAATAATAAATGAAGCAATTTTTATGATTACATCCCCTTTAATAGCTTGAAAACCTGAAGTCGTGTATCCTGTTGCAATGATAGTACTCATGATTGCAGCACCGGCAAAACCTCCAATCAAGGTATGTGACGAAGACGATGGAATCCCAAACCACCAGGTTGCCAGGTTCCATATAATAGCTGCCACAATTCCCGAAAATATTACCGGTAATGTTACATAATTTTCAATTACTGCTTTTGCAACTGTATTGGCAATACCAAATCCGCTAAAATATTTGGCAATAAAGAAAGCGACAAAATTGAATGCTGCAGCCCACAAAACAGCCCTGAAAGGACTTAAAACTTTGGTTGAAACAATTGTGGCAATGGAATTAGCAGCATCGTGAAATCCATTAATAAAATCGAAAACCAAAGCAAGTACGATAATAGTTATTAAAAGCGTCATGTTTCTGTTTTCAGTTAATTATGCGTATTTTACAATAATAGTTTTGATAATTTTACCAACTACATCTGCTGCATCGGTTGCTTTTTCAAGTTCAGCCATAATGTCTTTCAGTTTTACCAATTCAATGGCATCTTTCTGATTTTCAAACAGATCAATCAGGAAGTTTTCATATACTTCATCGGCTTTATTCTCAATTGCATGAAGATCAAGACAGTATTGGGTAGCTTTTTTTGCATTCTTTTTCAATACATCCAGTTCATCAACAGCTTTATCGATATTTATTGCACACTCTTTAATGAAGTTTGCCATTTGAACTGCACTGGCCGGTATTTCTTTTGGATTATACAGTACAATTCTTTTTGCACAACTATTAATGAAGTCTGTTACATCATCCAGTTTATCAGCCAAAAGGTGAATGTCTTCACGGTCGAAAGGTGTGATAAAAGTTGAATTTAATTCATTAAAGATTTTTGCAGAAAGTGCATCTCCTTTGCGTTCCTGTTCTTTAATTTTATTGTAAAACACAATAGCCTTTTCATGATCGCTGTTTTTAACGCATTCTATAATTAAATCAGATGCAACAAGTATTACATCGGCCATTTCTTTTAGAATAGGGAAGAACTTGGGTTCTTTAGGAGTAAATTTGCTGAAAAATGAATTGTTCATAACTAATTTTTATGTGTTTTTTGATTAAAATTTATTTTTTGTTTTGTATTTATCAAACCGAATCTTTGTTTCAAATGTTTGTTTTGAGCAGAATATTTATTCTACCAAAAAACCTTGCAAAATTACAAAAAAGTTTGAATGTTATAGTTATTTATTGAAATTTTAATAGAAATGTAACATCTCTATAAAGATCAGTGTGTCAGCGCATTATGGATATTTATTTTTGTAAGATTGTAATATGTCCGGATTTACCTGATAAAATCAAAATCGGGAATAAATTCAATACTCATATTAGGTTAAATAATCGTCTTTGGAATGAACAAAGAATGAAATTTCATGTTTTTGAAAGAAAATGCTGCAAAAGTTTTTTTTCATCCTGAAAAAGTTATACTTTTGCAGCACTAATTAGTACTAACAAAAAATATTTAAAAAAATGGCTTACGTTATTTCAGAAGATTGTATTGCTTGCGGATCATGTATCAGCGAATGTCCTGTTGAAGCAATCGCAGAAGGCGATATTTATGTAATTGACGCTGATGTATGTACAGATTGTGGCACTTGCGCTGATGTTTGTCCTTCAGAAGCAATCAGTCCGGTTTAATTACAAAGATTTATATCCAAAAAGACCTGTCAGGATTTCTGACAGGTCTTTTTTATGGTCGATAGTCCGACTGTTCAAGCATTTTCTGGTAATTATTATCATTCATCAAATCACGCAGACTTATTGCCGGATTGTGCTTCATATAACTTTCCACAATCTGGAAACCAATCCACGTACCTACTCTGCCCGGTGATTCCTGCGAGATGGTTGCTGTAAAAGGCGCATCATTCATATATTTTTTTATCAGCATTACATCGGTTGAAAATAGATGATTCTGGTCGATTATGCTTGCCCAGATTTGTTTTTCATTGGTTTTACACCATTTCTGTTGTTCAGTAGTGTAACCGATAATGCTTTCATGGTTTTCATTGGGCATGAAAGCCGACATTAAATACAACACTTTTCCCCTGAAAAGCATATTGTCGAGTAAGCGATATTGCGAACTGTTCATCCGAAACATGCGAAACAAGGTTGCTGAAACCAAATCTGTTGCCACACATTCACGACGCATATTTTCAATCTGATAATTGTAGGCAATTCCTTTATACCGGGGATAATCATTACCCAGATAAAAATCAGTTCCAAGTGCAATCAGTTTATTATTCATAATGATTTGCTGATTGAAACCTGAAACAAAGAAATACAGTTCCGGCAATTTCACTTCGGGGAAATAATAATGAATATAAGAAAAGGCATCTGAAAGTTCTTTTTCAATATCCGAAATATTACTGAATGTTTCGAGTGCTTTTTTGTTTGATTTAACGAAAGCTGTATCTGTCAGGAATTTGGTTATTAAGGACTTCATTGCAGAAGTATCCTTTGCAGATGTATCCATTATTTCAAACGCAAACAGTCCTAGAAAGTCAGGATATGAGGCATAAAGTTTTTTTAATCCCTTATCCATGTTTTTGGGATCGAGCGAAAGCAAATCTTTATCGAACCGTTGAATCTTTACCGGATAGCGGTTTTCATTGGTGTCAATTTCAAAACGGTTTTTTTTGTGACACGAAGTCACCAATAACAGCGAAATGCCGATGACTAATATGTTTATCTTTTTCATCTTTTTTGGTCTGTGAAACAAAAAGCGCAAAAATGAAAACCTGTCGGATACATTTTGCGCTTTAAGGATAGGGTTAAACCTGAATTATTTACGGCCTTTTACAGCCTTTTGCTGTTGACGTTGCATATCTTCCAAACGTGCCATAAACCCGGATTTCTTAGCCGGTTTTTTGCTGTTGTTTGCACGTTTTGCATGAAGTTGTGCCAGGATTTTCTTTTCATCCACAAAAGCACGAATAGCATAAGTCTGAAGTATCGAAATCAGGGTTGAAATAAAGTAATAATAGCTTAAACCTGAAGCGTAACTATTAAACATAAACAGGAACATAACTGGCATCAGATACATCATCCATTTCATCATTGCACCACCGGGTTGGTCGGCAGTGGTGGTATTAGCCATATTTACCTTAGTATAAACTATGTTGGTAACAGTCATAAGCAGACAGAACAAACTCACGTGATTTCCAAATCCGAAAGGAATGGTAAATGGCAGATTCATTATCGAATCATAAGCCGACAGGTCGGTTGCCCAGAGGAAACTTTGTTGACGCAATTCAATTGCCGCAGGGAAGAAGCTAAACAGAGCGAACAATAGCGGCATTTGAAGCAACGAAGGCACACAACCGCTCAGCGGGCTGACACCTACTTTACCATACAACTCCATCGTAGCTTTCTGGCGTTCTGCCGCTTTATCGGCAGGAATGCGTGCATTGATTTCGTCGATTTCCGGTTTCAGTACCCGCATTTTGGCACTTGAAATATACGATTTGTAGGTAAGTGGGAATAGCACAACCTTGATTATCAAAGTCATTATCAGAATAATAATACCAAAGTTACTAAACACCTTGCTCAATTGATTGAACATCGGAATAATAACAAACTGGTTAATCCAACCGAATATTCCCCAGCCCAGTGGTATTAATTTTCTCAAATGAAGTTCATCATCGGGTTTTACACCTTTATCGTATGCCGAAAGGATTTTATACTGATTAGGTCCGAAAAACCAACGAAATGTTGTGCTCGTTTTTCCGGTTGGATCGAAAGGAATGCTTGTAACAGCAGAATATGACTTCAAATAATCTGTATTTTCTCCATCCATTTTGCTGCTCAGTGTGGTTGAACTCATGGCATCATCCGCAATCAGAATACTGCTGAAGAATTGGTCTTTGTATGCAATCCATTTGATTTTGTTGGTCAGTTTCTTTTCATCATCCTTACTCTCACTCAGTTTCTCAATCTCATCGGCCACATACTTGTATTCGATAGACGAATAGCGGTCTTCGAACTTACGTCCGCGTTCCTGTTGGCGGATTTTTGAATCCCATTGTAAATCCAGCGAGTTTGTTCCTGCCGGCATAACTGTGTTCATTCCATTGGCTTTGATGCCAAAACTCAACATGTAATTATCCTTCGGAAGTGTATACGTATAATCGAGACTGGCCGAACCTGAAGTTTTGAGGCGAAGAATGAATGTTTGGTTACCACTTGCATCGGTGGTTACACCCGAAACAGGCTCGAAATATAGCGCGGAAGTATTCAGAACACGGTTGTTGTTGGTTACCAGAGTAAGTCCGAAATTGCTTTCCTGTTTGTCAAAAAGTATCAACGGGAGCGATTTGTTCAGCGAATCACGTTTGCTGTATTTTTTCAACTGAACCGAATAAATCCGACCACCTTTATTGCTAAAAGTAAGTTTAATCAATTCGTTTTCAAGTGTGTAGAATTTTTCAGTGCCATTGGCAGCAATGCCGAAAGCTCCAAAAGCATCAGCCGAAATAACTTTGGCAGAGTCTTTTGCCACCACCGAGGAATCCTTAGTGGCTACTTTTTGAATGTTCTGTGCTTTAGCTTCAACTAACGCTATCGAGTCGTTGTAATGTTTAATTCTGGCCTGATCGGCTTCGTTTGGTTTGTTTAGTTGATAGAAACCTATAACAATCAGCGCTATAAGTAAAAATCCTACAATCGTATTCTTATCCATAAAAATTTAATTTACCCCTAACCCCTGAAGGGGGATTTTAATTACTATTGATTTATTTATTCAAACTAATCCAATTCCCCTTTAGGGGTTAGGGGTAGTTGTTATTTCTCTATCGCTGCTTTCACAAAACTGATAAACAG
>CAIQOG010000110.1 GCA_903873355.1 uncultured Bacteroidales bacterium | reverse complement strand
GTTATCCCTTATGCGCGAAGTAAAATTCGATATGGCTCTTATGTTCAAATATTCTGAACGTCCCGGAACAGTTGCTGCAAAAAGAATGCCCGACAATGTACCTGAAGAATTAAAATTACGCAGACTGGCTGAAATCATCGATTTACAGCAAGTAATTGCAAACGAAAGCAATCAGAACGATGTTGGTAAAACTTTTGAAGTGTTGGTTGAAGGATTTTCGAAACGATCGAAAGAACAAATGTTTGGACGAAGCTCGCAGTGTAAAGTGATTATTTTTCCCCGTCAGGGTAGACATATTGGAGAAACTGTTCGTGTGAGGGTTAATAGTGCCTCTTCAGCAACGCTATTTGGTGAAGTTGTTGACTAATTTCAAAGCGTTGTATTGAACGTTTCTAATTAAAGAAATTTTTCCGTAATCATTTGCAAGATTAAAATCAATTGATTACTTTTGTGAAACTTTTTAAAAAAGGCATTACAAATACACAACAGTCTTAATTTCAGATGATTACGAACTATTAAGTAATATAAATAAAAATAAAAATCTATGTGGTTAATTGATTCCTCTATTGGGCGAAAGCTTATTATGAGTATCACGGGAACATTTCTCGTGTTATTTTTACTTTTTCACAGTTGCATGAATATTGTGGTAATTATTTCACCTGCAGGATATAATGCAATTTGTGCATTTTTGGGAGCAAATTGGTATGCTGTTGCTGGTACAAGCTTACTCGCAGCGGGTTTTGTGATTCACATTTTATACGCATTGTTTCTGACGTATCAAAACATGCGTGCACGTGGAAAAGAGCGTTATGCGGTAAGCAAAACTCAAAAAGGCGTTGATTGGGCATCGCAGAACATGTTAATATTAGGAACAGTCATTTTTGGCTTTTTGGCATTACACATGTACAATTTCTGGTTCAAAATGCAATTTGCTGAACTTACCGGAATTCATACCGGCTCATTTGACCCTGCAAATGGAGCTGACTATGTGAAAGAATTATTTAGCAACTGGGTATATTGTGCATTATATATTGTTTGGTTGACTGGACTTTGGTTTCACCTGACACACGGAGTTTGGAGTGCATTGCAAACTGCCGGTTTAAATAACAAAACATGGTTACCGCGCGTTAAAGTAATTTCTAACATTATATCTACGATTGTAGTTTTGATGTTTATGGCTATCCCTGTGTATTACCTGATTAGCAACGGTTGCTGCTAAGGCTGATTTGTAAATAAAAAGTATAGAAATAATATGGCAAAGAAACAAGAATCTACCACGGTAGATGCAACAAAAATAGATGCCCGCATTCCTGCGGGACCATTAGCTGAAAAATGGAGCACCTATAAATCAACCCAAAAACTCGTAAATCCGGCAAACAAACGCCGCTTGGATATAATTGTGGTTGGAACAGGATTGGCCGGGGCTTCTGCTGCCGCTTCACTGGCTGAATTAGGATTCAATGTATTGAACTTTTGTATTCAGGATTCACCACGCCGTGCTCACTCAATTGCTGCTCAGGGTGGTATAAATGCAGCAAAGAATTATCAAAATGATGGTGACTCGGTTTATCGTCTTTTCTACGATACAATTAAAGGTGGTGACTATCGTGCTCGTGAAGCCAACGTTTATCGTCTGGCTGAAGTATCAAACAGCATCATCGACCAATGTGTGGCTCAGGGAGTTCCATTTGCTCGTGAATACGGTGGTTTACTGGATAACCGTTCGTTTGGTGGAGCTCAGGTTTCACGGACTTTCTACGCTAAAGGACAAACCGGACAACAGTTATTACTCGGAGCATATTCAGCACTTAGCCGTCAAATTGGTAAAGGTGCAGTAAAATTATATTCCCGTTACGAAATGCTGGATGTTGTTGTAATTGAAGGCCGTGCTCGTGGTATCATTGCCCGCAATTTAGTAAGCGGAAAAATTGAACGTTTCTTTGCTCACGCAGTAGTTGTTGGTTCTGGAGGTTATGGAAACGCATTCTTCCTTTCAACAAATGCCATGACTTCAAATGCTTCGGCAGCTGTTCAGATGTATAAAAAAGGTGCATATTTTGCAAATCCTGCGTACGCTCAGATTCACCCAACCTGTATTCCTGTTCACGGCGAAACTCAATCGAAACTGACTTTGATGTCGGAATCGTTGCGTAATGACGGTCGTATATGGGTTCCAAAGAAAAAAGAAGATGCAGAAGCTATCCGCACGGGAAAGAAAAAAGCAACTGATTTGAGCGAAGATGAACGTGACTATTACCTGGAACGTCGTTATCCTGCTTTCGGTAATCTTGTTCCACGCGACGTGGCTTCACGTGCAGCCAAAGAACGTTGCGATGCAGGTTACGGCGTAGGAAATACCGGGCTCGCTGTATATCTTGATTTCTCTACAGCAATCGAACGTTTGGGAGAACACGTTATTCGTGAACGGTACGGAAACCTTTTCCAGATGTACGACAAAATCGTTGACGAAAATCCATATAAAACTCCGATGATGATTTATCCGGCTATTCACTACACTATGGGTGGTGTTTGGGTGGATTATGAACTTCAAACTTCAGTAAAAGGACTTTTCTGTATTGGTGAAGCCAACTTCTCCGATCACGGTGCAAACCGCCTGGGAGCTTCGGCATTAATGCAGGGATTGGCCGACGGATATTTTGTTTTGCCATACACTATTCAGAATTATCTGGCTGATCAGATTCAGACTCCGCGTATGAGTACCGAATTGCCAGAATTTGAACAAGCTGAAAAAGACATTCATACCAAAATCGAAAAAATCATGAAAATTCAGGGTGACAAATCGGTTGATTCGATTCACCGTGAACTTGGTCTGATTATGTGGGATTTTGTGGGTATGGGTCGTAATAAAGCCGGACTGGAAATAGCATTGGAAAAAATCAAAGTCGTTCGTCATGAATTCTGGACTAAAGTATATGTTCCCGGGGTTAATACAGACATGAACGTAGAATTGGAAAAAGCATTGCGTGTGGCTGATTTTATCGAAATTGGTGAACTGATGGCTCGCGATGCGCTGATGCGTGAAGAATCATGCGGTGGTCATTTCCGCGAAGAATATCAGACTCCGGATGGTGAAGCTCTACGCAACGATGAAGAATTCTCGTTTGCTTCATGCTGGAAATTTGCCGGCGAAGGTAAAGAACCTGAATTGCTGAAAGAAGCATTGGATTATGAGTTTATTCACCGTCAACAACGTAATTATAAAGCGTAAGAATTATGGAAAAAAGTATAAATATAACGCTAAAAGTATGGCGTCAGGCAGGTCCGAAAGTAAAAGGTGAATTCGAGACTTACAAATTAGATAATGTTTCAACCGACAATTCGTTTCTCGAAATGTTGGATATTCTGAATGAAAAATTAATCCACGAACGCAAAGAACCCATCGTATTTGATCACGATTGCCGCGAAGGAATTTGTGGTATGTGCAGTTTATATATCAATGGTCATCCTCACGGACTTGACGGTGAAACAACTACCTGTCAGCTTCACATGCGTCGATTCAAAGATGGCGAAACAATTACAGTGGAACCCTGGCGTTCTGCAGCATTCCCGGTTATCAAGGATTTAATGGTAGACCGTGGAGCTTTCGACAAAATTATCCAAGCGGGTGGTTATGTTTCGGTAAATACCGGTGGTGTTCCCGATGGAAATGCCATTCCAATATCGAAAGTGGATGCTGACGAAGCAATGGATGCTGCATCCTGTATAGGTTGTGGTGCTTGCGCTGCAGCCTGTAAAAACGGTTCTGCTATGTTGTTTGTTGCAGCTAAAGTAAGTCAGTTGGCATTATTGCCACAAGGACGCATTGAAGCAGCTCACCGTGCTAAAATGATGGTTGCAAAAATGGACGAACTTGGTTTTGGCAACTGCACCAACACCGGTGCCTGTGAAGCTGAATGTCCGAAAGCTGTTTCTATTTCGCACATTGCCCGCCTGAACCGCGAGTTTTTGAGTGCAAAATTTAAAGACTAATTTTTGGGAATATTGATTTAAGGGATCAAGAGGCTGTCTCAAAATAGAAATTGAGACAGCCTCTTATTTTTTGTACAAATGTAATTTTTTCCGCTTACTCTTTACTGCTTACTGCTGATTTATACGCCAGCGCATACATTTTCATTTGTTTTATCATGGCCACCAATCCGTTGGAACGGGTTGGAGAGAGATGTTCTTTCAAACCGATTCTATCAACAAAATACAACTCAGTGTTCAGTATTTCATCGGGTGTGTGGTCGGTTAGTACATGGATTAACAGTGAAACTATTCCTTTTACCAATACAGCATCGCTCTCACCCTGATATTTCACCATACCATTGTTAAATTCAGCATTCAACCAAACGCGGCTTTGGCAACCTTCGATTATATTTTGCGGATTTTTATGTTTTTCTTCAAGTGGTTCAAGTGAATTTCCCAAATCGATAAGAAGGGCGTATTTGTCCATCCAGTCGTCAAACTCGTTGAATTCCTCAATTATTTCATCCTGTAATTCGTTGATAGTCATATTTTAAATTTCCAATTTATTTTTAAATATTTACTGTTTACCGCTTACTGCTAACTCAACATTCCCACCACTCTTTTCAAAGCGGTTATAAATGCATCAATTTCAACTTTCGTATTGTAAAATGCAAAAGAAGCACGGACTGTTCCCGGTATTCCAAGCGAATCTATCAGTGGTTGAGCACAATGGTGGCCTGTGCGTACTGCAATTCCAAGTTTGTCAAGTAACATGCCAATATCATAGGGATGAATATCGCCAACCAAAAATGAAATAACCGAACTTTTATTAGTAGCTGTTCCGATAATGCGCATTCCTTCAATTTCTAATAATTTTTCAGTCGCATAAGTCAGAAGTTCATGTTCGTATGCTGCAATTTCAGCCAATCCGATTTTCTGAACATAGCGTAAAGCTTCCGCCAACGCTGTCGAGCCAATGTAATCCGGTGTTCCTGCTTCGAACTTGAAAGGTAATTCGTTGTAAGTAGTTTTTTCAAAAGTAACGGTTTGAATCATTTCGCCCCCACCCTGATACGGTGGAATTGCATTCAGCCATTTATCTTTACCGTAAAGTGCGCCAATTCCGGTTGGACCATAAATTTTATGAGCCGAAAAAACGTAAAAATCTGCATCAAGTTCAACTACATTTACGGGTATATGCGGAACAGCCTGAGCTCCATCAATCAGTACCGGAACGTTTTTTTCATGAGCAATTCGGATAATTTCAGCTACCGGGTTTATAGTTCCAAGCACGTTGGAAACATGAGCAACCGAAACAATTTTAGTTCGTTTGTTTAATAATTTTTCGAATTCGTCGAGTTTCAATTCTCCACGCTCGTTCATTGGAATTACACGGAGTTTCATTCCTTTGCGTTCACACAACATTTGCCACGGAACAATGT
>CAIQOG010000109.1 GCA_903873355.1 uncultured Bacteroidales bacterium | reverse complement strand
TTTGACAATGGCGATTTCAAAAATGGTTTCAAGTTCGTGGAAAAGGCAGTTCTGAAAATGTTAACTGAAACGGAATTTTGCTCAGAAGAAATGATATATAATTCAATTGCGAAAATTGGGTTCATAAAACATAGAAGTTTGATCCACGATTTTATCAATCTTCTTCCACCTACCAATGTTGCTTTAGGTGTTTGGGTAACGGCTACTAACTCAGCATTCAAACAAAACGAAATCAATTCGGAATTAAAAATCACTAACAAAGCGAAGGAGATTATTTTCAAAGAACTGTTTCTACATGAGGAAGTAAATACTGCAAACTTGAATTACAAGATCGGAACGGTGCATAGCGTAAAAGGGGAAACATTTGATGGAACACTTTTAATATTAAAAGATAGAGCAAGTAATAGGGGCAAATACTCTAACATCCTTGCAAAGCCAACCCCTCCATCCGAGCATGAAGAATTGCGAATAGCTTATGTAGGAATGACAAGGCCAAGAAAAGTTTTGATGATTGCAGTGCCTAATAACGAAAGTAAGGCAGCTTGGGAGGCTAAATTATTAAATAATTAAGCAGCAATTAAGTAGATTTATTTCAGGAAGAGAGGTAACCTATGTATCGGTCTGAAAATAGTTGCTAAAATTTTGAGCAGGTTTTCCTCATTTCTTATCAATAAAATGAAGATAAATTGTAGGTTTGAATAAAGAAATAAATACTACTTTGCTACATTCATGACCCTCAAAAAACTCATTGATAAATATAATTCAGACCGGGATTATTATTTAACGAACAAGTATAACGAAACATTGCTTCGCAGTGATTTCTTAGACCCGCTTTTCGAGTTGCTTGGGTGGGACATCAAAAATAATGAGGGTAAGACGACCAACGAACGGGAAGTGATTTTAGAAGAAGCCTTAAAAGAAAATGCTTCTGAACATTCAAAAAAACCTGATTACACTTTCCGACTTTTCTCGCAGCGGAAATTCTTTTTAGAAGCTAAAAAACCTTATGTTTCTATTGAATCTAATATTGAAACTGCTAAACAAATCAGGCGTTACGGTTTTACTGCCAAGCTGAAAATTTCGGTGCTTTCCAACTTTGAATATTTGATTATTTATGACACATCCGTAAAAGTCGACAAGGAAGACTCATTTCAAAAGGCGATAGTAAAAAAATATCACTACACCGAATACGAAAACAAGTTTGAGGAAATTAGACGTCTGTTGGGTAAGGAGGCAGTTTATTCTGGTTCATTTGAAATGGAATGGCAGGATATTGAGGCGAAAATAAATCAATACTCAATTGACAACCTTTTCCTTCATCAAATAAACGAATGGAGAAAATGGTTAGGGATTGAAATACATAGACACGATTCTAAAATCGGGGAACAAAAACTAAATGATGTTGTTCAGAGTTATTTGAACAGGATATTATTCTTAAGGGTTTGTGAGGACAGGAATTTAGAGGATTATCAAACTCTTTTAAAGTTTGCAAATACCAATGATTTTAAGGCACTTATTAAAATGTTTGAACAGGCCGACAAAAAATATAATTCCGGGTTGTTTGACCAACTTTTAAAAGATAAAATTGTAGAAAATGTTAGTTCTGTTTTTTGGACAATAATCAAACAACTTTACTATCCTGAAAGCGCATATTCCTTTTCTGTTTTTTCGTCTGATGTTTTAGGAAGTATTTATGAAATTTTCCTCTCAGATAAGCTGGCTATTCAAACTAAAACAATTGCATTAGTCAGGAAACCCGAAAACGTTGATAGGGATATTATTACTACCCCAACTTTTATAATCAGCGATATTCTAAGAAACACAGTACTGCTTAAATGTAGGGGTAAAACAGCATT
>CAIQOG010000108.1 GCA_903873355.1 uncultured Bacteroidales bacterium | reverse complement strand
CATTATTATCCGTTCGGGATGGTAATGGATAGAATCTCCCCTAAGGCAGCGGGTTCATTACTCAATAGATATAAGTTCAACGGTAAAGAATTAAACAGTGGCGAATTTTCAGATGATAGCGGTTTAGAGTGGACAGACTATAAGTATAGGCCTTACGACCAACAAATAGGGCGTTTCTTTTCACAGGATAGGTTAGCCGAAAAATACCCTCATTATTCACCATATCAGTTTGCAGGAAACCAAGTTCCTAATGCGATAGACTTAGATGGCCTAGAAGAATTTAGGGTTGAAAATAATCCTCAAATACAGGGAGCTTCGGTAATCACGTATGACCCGACACCTGTTAAAAATTTAGCGGGAAGATACCAAGTTAGGGATTTAAGAAATGGTGGTAATACAGTTCTCACTGATGCTTTTCCTGAGCAAGGGATGCAAAAAAATTTAGGAGGTTCGTTTATTAACTCACAAGGAGACCTTTATATACATGCTGATGATCGTCCAGGATTACAGGATGCTCCATGTAATTTGAAGGATTTTACAAATCCAATATCTGGCGATAACAACCTAAGAGATGGTAATCCAAAAGATTTTGCCTTGATATTTGGAGCAAGTGCCCCAATCGAAACGAAAACAGAAACAAGAGATATTAAAGACAAAGTATTTACTCTAACTGCAGATGCCAGTGCCAGCGGTACTTTTGAAAAATCCACAGGTACGGTCACTCATAGCTTTGGTGTTCCTGGATCTTCTACACCTCCCACAGTTTCTATTTTAACAAATGATGGAGGTGTTTATCATAACAATTTTAATGTACAATCTGGTGGCACAACATTAACAACAATCCGGGGAAATGGTAAAGGAAGTATAACAGTACCAGCCAATAGTACATTAAATGTACAAGTTACCGGAGTTCCTAAATTAGGAGCCGATGTTTATGGAATTAATCTAAGTATCACAACAACAAAAGCAGTTACGGTAACAACAATCAAGTAAATTGACTTATGAAAAAATATGTATTATTACTGCTTATGTTTTCAAATAAATTAACGGCGCAGCCGCCATGGAGGATTGAAAAAAGTTTTAATCTTGCTTTTCAAAACAGCTATGAAAATTATAAAATAGTAAAACAAAATAAAGAGAATAAGGAATATTACATTGGCTATAATAAGAATGATTCTTTGGAGAAATTATTTGACTTTGAAGTATCAAAGAGTAATAGTAAAAAAGATGGGTGGTTTAATTTTTTTGATAAAACAAACCGAACATCCTTTAGTATTTTTTTTGAAGCAGGAATTGCTAAAAAGCTTACTTATATAAATACCGATAGTCTTATCTTTCTTTTTACTCTTCAGAATAATTTACTTAATGGTGTCCATACTATTTACTTCCACAATAACGGCGGGCATTTAAAAGAGTATGGTTTTTATAGAGATAATGCCCGTATTGGTGAATGGATTTATTGCGACTCGTTGGGTAAAATAAAATCACAAGGAAATTATTTAGGTGATTACAACAGGTTGCTTTACGATACTAAAAAACATAAGCTAATTACACTAAACAGATATTTAGATACAATAAAGGTTGAAGTTTTTAATCAAAAAAAGTATGATAGTTTAATAAATGTATTAGGTGAAGAATGCACTATGGCGTTTCCAATCCATTTACATTTTAAAACAGGTATATGGAAATACTATGATGATAAAGGTAAGTTGGTTAAAGAAGAATTTTATGATAAAGGGAAATTAATCAGAACAGAAAAGAAATAGTAAATGCTTCGAACATCCATTTTAGAGGAGAATCATTATTATCCGTTCGGGATG
>CAIQOG010000107.1 GCA_903873355.1 uncultured Bacteroidales bacterium | reverse complement strand
GTTTTCCTTTTAATGTTGATTTTAGGTGGAATTATCCTTGATAAGACAGGAGTGCGTTTTACAGGAATTCTTTCTACAGCTATTATGGTTATCGGTGCAGGAATGAAGTTTTTTGCGATTTCTCATTTCTTTCCGGCCGGAATGGCTCCCATTTTTGGAATAAAAGCTCAGGTAATGTTTGCAGCTTTGGGATATGCCATTTTTGCTGTTGGTGTCGAAACTGCCGGTATAACTGTTTCTCGTGTGATTGTAAAATGGTTTAAAGGCAAAGAAATGGCTTTGGCGATGGGATTGCAGGTTTCGTTTGCGCGACTTGGAACATTACTGGCAATCGCTATTCCACTGCCTATTGCAACTTATTTTGGTGATGTTTCCATTCCTATTTTGTTTGGCGCATTATTGCTTTGTATCGGACTGATTGCCTACATTGTTTATGTCAGAATGGACATTAAACTGGAAGCATCTGAAGCACATATAGAAAAAGAGGATGAAGAGCCATTTAAACTTTCCGATGTAGTTATGATAATTACCAACAAAGGTTTCTGGCTGGTTGCATTGCTTTGTGTTTTGTTTTACTCGGCAGTTTTTCCGTGGATAAAATTTGCTACCGACCTGGTTATCAATAAATATCAGGTGAATCCAAATCTGGCCGGATTAATTCCAAGTGTATTACCACTTGGAACACTTTTTCTTACTCCATTTTTCGGTAATTTATACGACAGAAAAGGAAAAGGTGCAACCATTATGATAATCGGTTCCGTTCTGTTGATTTTTGTACATGGCATATTCTCAATACCATTTTTAAATAACTGGATTCTGGCAATGGCAGTAACCGTAGTTTTGGGAATTGCTTTATCATTGGTTCCGTCGGCAATGTGGCCTTCTGTTCCAAAAATCATTCCTGAAAAACAGCTTGGAACTGCTTATGCACTTATATTCTGGATTCAAAACTGGGGTTTGATGGGAGTTCCGTTATTAGTCGGATTTGTATTGAGTACAAGTAATCCAACGGTTTCACAAGCCAAAGTAACTGTAAAAAATGCAATTACAGAAACCTATACTCAATTACAACCTGAATTAAAATTGAATAAAATTGAATTTGAAAAAGCTGTTGATAACACTACAACCCGTTTGATAAATGAAGTTTTAATTAAGACTGAATACACTGGAGTACAGGATACTACCGGGTTTGCAGCATTTAAAAACCAGTTAGTTGCAGAAAACAGAAAAGAAATTAATTTAATGGCTAAATCAGGTGGTGTAGAAATAGAAGATGCTTGTGTTAAGGCAAGTTATAATGAAATCTGCAAACAAAAAATAGCATTACGATACGATTATACTAAGGCAAATCTGGTATTTATGATTTTTGGTGTTTTAGCATTCTTTGTTGCCTTCTTGCTTAAAGCCGAGGACAGGAAAAAAGGCTATGGTCTGGAAAAACCAAATGTAGAGGAGTAAATAATTGGTTGATTGGTTTAAGATTGCAACCAAAATAGTTCGCAAAGATTTTCACAGAAAAACGCAAAGTTTGAAGTATATTTCAAACTTTCGGTACTTTTCGATTAGTATTTCGTCTGGATTTTGGTACATTGGTTTTCTTTGTTTGGTGGGAGACCTTTCGTGTAGCCTCCCACCATAAGGTTTCTTAATTGAACTTCGCTTGCATTTCTTCCTGCATCTGCGAAAGGAGGTTTGTCATCATTGCATCTGCAATAGCCTCTAATATTTCTACCAAGGTATTGTCTTCTGCAAGCCACAGTTCTCCATATTCAGCCACAAGT
>CAIQOG010000106.1 GCA_903873355.1 uncultured Bacteroidales bacterium | reverse complement strand
CCTTATAATAACACTTGATCACTTTCTCCGAGATTTCTTTATGAAGCAATTCCATAGTTTAGATTTTTATATTTGACTTTTCTTAATGGACGCGTATTTCTAATAGATTATTTAATTGCTATTAATTGATAAGCTAACATGATGATAATCAATTAAATCAATTTTGACTTGTCGAAATTTTATCAGTTTTAAAATCCGTATAATTAGCGTTAATCCGCGTTCCAATTCTTATATTTTAGTCACAGAATCTTCATTAAATAAGCAATAATTATCGGTTGCAAATTCCACTGTATGGGCAGTATTCACATACCTTTTCGTTGGCAGTCTGACCGAATGGAATTTCAGGGTTGAAAATTTCTTCCAGACACGCTGTCAGTTTTTCTCCGAACTGCGTTTCATAGCCCGAAAAATCCATGACTTTTTCTTTCAAGTCCTTATTGTTCAATGTCGTATCGAAATCTTCCCTGAATGTATTACGGATATAAAAAATACCCGGAACTGTATTTCGTTTTCCTGTTTCATGCTCATACAGCAGGCAATACAGCAAGGTTTGAAGCACAAACTTTGGACGGTCTTTTTTCTCCGAATCAAACACATCAGTCAGGTTGGAAAAGTCGAGCTTGCCGATTCCGGTCTTGTAGTCTAGAATGCGCAACCGCCCTTCTTTCTCATCAATCCGGTCGATAAACCCTTTGAGATTGACTTTCAGCTTGCCCCCAAAAATCGGGTATTGCATTTTATGTCGTGCTTCCGAGTCGTGATAGGTGAATGGAGCGTAGTCTTTGTCCACTTTAAGCACCTGCATTATGTATTTTCGCAATACGCTGGCTATAAGTATATTATTTCCTTCGAGCGGAATGAATTTTCCGCTTTTTCGCTTGAAATGTTCGGTATTAAAAGCGATATGAATTTCTTTGTCAATCCGGGCCGGATTTTTTATCAGCAGTTCAATGTCGTCTGCTTGCACCATGTTACCCTTTAACCCTGCATAGAGGTTTTCCATTGATTTGTGGAAAATACTCCCGAACATATTCGATTCTACCGTTTCATGTACCTCATCGGCTTCATCAACCGCTTCCACTTTGGTAAGGTAAAACTGCAGCGGGCAATCGATATAGGAATTTATGGAGCTTGCCGAAAGCGATTTGTTTTCTTCGATCTCTGTGCAAAACGCTTGCAGCTTTTCCATTACATCCGCCGATTTCTGTATTTCTATGGCTTTCTGATTTCCGAAACCGATATCGAACGAAACATTTTTTTGTCGTGCTTCAACGCCATAATGATAATAAAGCTGATGGGCAAAGCGACTGATTTCTCCGGTTTGCATGCCTTCGGTGCGTGAGTCGTAGAGGAAATAAATGCGTTTAGCACGGTGAATCAATCGGTAGAAATTATAAGCCGTAATCGCATCCTGATGTTCATGTGTGGGCAGGTTGAATCCCTTGCGCAGGTTGTATGGTATGAAGCTGTTGGAAGCCGATTTCGACGGGAAAATACCTTCGTTGAACGAGGTAACAATCAGATTTTCGAAGTCCAACCCACGGGTTTCCAGCACACCCATCACCTGTAGTCCATCCAGCGGTTCGCCGATAAACGGAATGGTAATGCCCGCTATTAACTGCCGTGTTAGTCGCATCAGCGTATCCAGCTCCATTTCTACTTCATCAGGTCGGGCATTGATAATATCCACCATTCTGTTGATGGTGATGTAGTATTGATACAGGAAGTCACGTTCCAGTTGATACTGCTTTTTGTCATCCGAAGCCATTTGCCAGCTTTTTTGCAATGCCCTGAGGATATTCAGCAGGTATGGCAGGAATTCCGCTGTCTCGGTTTGTGGAACAAAAATAGCCGACAGCAGTTCGTTTTTATGCAATTCCTCAGCATTGATATAAATGCGGTTGTTTACCGTCATTTCGTGCGTAATATGTGCAGTTTCGGCGGCACAAAGAAGCGCAATGTATTGATGATTTAGAATGTTCGAAACAGTCTGGTGATAAAATGAAACCTCGTTTCCCGATACCCGCAATCTGCGTTGCAATTCGAAAATATGCTCTATCAATCCCGAAACCGGTGTGGCTTTCAGTGGAAAACCCATGGTAATGTTGATTTTCTCAATCTGTTGCGGGAAGGAGTGGAGCAGAGGAACGAGCAGACTTTCGTCGGGCAATACAACGGCTGTGTCAACCCAATGAGCAGTAGGCAGTGGGCAGTTGGCAGTTGGTAGTCGGTAGTCGGTAGTTTGCTGCTTGCCGTTTACTGCTTGCTGTTCGGCAGGATGAAGTTTATCTAAAATATTATACACCTGCTTAGCCTGACCAACAGCAGATGGAACGGCAATCAATTCAATTTCTTTTTCGAGCAATGACTCAACTACCGGTTCAATGGGAAATTTCGAATGAAAAATGTTGATGTTCTCAGCATAGAACAACGAAGCCGGGTTATCCGAATCGCGGAGTTCTGCAGCTTCATAGTCCCAGTAAAAATCAGCCTGACCGCGTCGTTGAAGTTCTTCCATCAGCTTTTTCTCGCATGGATTCAAGGCATTGAAACCTACGAAAACAAACTGCTTTCCGACAAACTCAGGGATATCTTCCTTGGCTTCGAGGCGGTCGGCCACGTCGCGGCAAATCATGCCTTCGGTAGCCGTGTTTTCGGCAATTAATTCGGCTCTGAACTGCTCATGAACAGGATAAAGTATCTTCCATGTGGCAATAAATTCTTCTTTGGTTTTGCCTTCCTGCACGGGCTCAAAATTGCTCCAAAACTGCCGGATAGCTTCTATCTGTTCGGGCGAGAATACATTGAAAATGCGGTCAATCTCACGCAGTTCGGTGATGTTGGTGAAGAGCTGACGGGCATCGGCCCGGTATTTATCCACATCATTGAAGTCGGCAAGGAGCATTTCGCCCCAGTACACAAACGAATCGAAAGTTTCCTCGCTCTGACTGTGTTCCCTGAAAATGCGGTACAACCTGAACAGCATGCTCAGCCGGTCGGCACTCTGCCAGTCCGAAGCCATAGCGAAACACTCGTTGATGGTAAGTATTTCAGGCGAAAAGAGCGGTTTTCCCACCACCTCGCCCAGGTAGCGCTGAAAGAAAAGTCCGGCACGATGATTCGGAAAAACGAATTTCAGCGAACTGATTTCTTCCCGATAATGACTGTGAAATGTTTGTGCAACGCGGTAAAGGAATGAATTCATGCAAGTGGATTTACGATTTACAAATTTACGATTTCTATTCAAATATACAATTCTGAATTTTAAATAATCCGATGTGTTTATTTCCAAATAATACGGTTTAATATAAAACCCCCGATAACACAAAGCTACCGAAGGATTCTAATAGAAAAAGAGCTGCACAATCTGCTGTGCAACTCTCTGTTTGTTATTCGGGGCGCGACTTAAAGTCGCACTCCGAATTTTATTATTCTTGCTGCTCTACTATTCTTAGAAAGCCGAGCGCATCGTGTGGCAAAATCTTTATTCGTACCACGCGATGAAAATCGGGTGGTAGCAGTGGAGAGGGTACATTTGGATATTTATTTATATAAGATAATCCATTCTAATAGCCATTGTAAGTTTTGTAAAAATCTCCATCAATAAATATATCAAATTGCTGTGGCCTAAATCCTGCAAAGATTAAGGGTCTAGTG
>CAIQOG010000105.1 GCA_903873355.1 uncultured Bacteroidales bacterium | reverse complement strand
GAAAATTACAATACCTGCTTCGTTTTAATTGAAGGAAGTATCACAGCGAATGAACAAAATGCCAAAACAGATCAGGTTGTATTATTTAAAAACGAAGGAACTGAAATTTTTCTGGAAGCAACCGAAGACACAATTGTTCTTATTTTAAGTGGCGAACCGATTAATGAACCGATTTTTCCCTACGGACCATTTCTGATGAATACGCGTGAAGAAATCATTCAGGCTTACGAAGATTTAAGCAATGGAAAGTTCGGACAGTTAGAAGATTAGTCAACATTTAACCTATCAACTGTCTATTTTTTTAAAAAATATAATAAAAATATTTCAGTATTGCACATAATTCCAAATTTTGTGTATATTTGCCTTTGAAACAATTACAATTTGATTAAAAATACAAAATTTATGGTTTTTGATGAACAAATGATTCAGCGAGTTTATGAATCGCTTCCCGAAAAAATTCGTCTGATTAAAAATAAACTTCAACGTCCGCTCACTTTGACAGAGAAAATTCTTTTCTCGCATTTGGCTGACGGAGAACCGCTGAAAAGTTATGAACGTGCTGTTGATTATGTGAATTTCTCGCCCGACCGCGTGGCCATGCAGGATGCAACTGCTCAAATGGCTTTATTGCAATTAATGAATTCAGGTCGAAAAACCGTTGCTGTTCCCTCTACTGTGCATTGCGACCACCTGATTCAGGCTTATGCCGGTGCCACTACCGACCTAAAAACTGCCAACGATACCAATCGTGAAGTGTACGACTTTCTGAGTGCTGTTTCCAATAAATTCGGAATCGGTTTCTGGAAACCCGGAGCAGGAATTATTCATCAGGTAGTGCTCGAAAACTATGCATTTCCCGGTGGAATGATGGTTGGAACTGACTCGCACACGGTAAATGCCGGTGGATTAGGTATGATTGCCATTGGTGTGGGTGGTGCAGATGCTGTGGATGTTATGGCCGGAATGCCATGGGAACTTAAAATGCCTAAACTGATTGGTGTAAAACTCACCGGAAAACTGTCGGGCTGGACATCGCCAAAAGATGTGATTTTAAAACTGGCAGGTATCCTTACCGTTAAAGGTGGAACGAATGCCATTATCGAATATTTTGGCGAAGGTGCTGCTTCACTTTCGGCAACCGGAAAAGGAACTATTTGTAATATGGGAGCCGAAGTGGGTGCCACTACCTCCGTTTTTCCTTTCGACGAAAAATCAGCCGCATACCTTGAAGCTACCGGACGTGCATCGATTGCTAAACTGGCGCTGCAAAACATTAAACACTTACAGGCCGATGCGGAAGTAATCGCAAACCCTGAAAAATACTACGATCGCATTATCGATATTGATTTAAGTACACTCGAACCTTACGTGAACGGTCCGTTTACGCCCGATTTGGCTTATCCTATTTCGGAATTTGCTCAAATAGTAAAAGAAAAAGGCTATCCTCAGAAAATGGAAGCCGGTCTGATTGGTTCTTGCACCAACTCATCTTACGAAGATTTGACACGTGCTGCTTCCATCGTGAAGAAAGCCAAAGAAGACGGCTTGAAAGTTCAGGCACAATTTATTATCAATCCGGGTTCGGAGCAGGTTCGTTATACAGCCGAACGCGATGGCGTGATTGCCGAATTTGAATCAGTTGGCGGTGTGGTTATGGCAAACGCCTGTGGACCATGTATCGGTCAGTGGAAACGCGACATTGATGTTCCGGAACGTCCGAATTCTATCATTACTTCGTTCAACCGCAATTTTGCAAAACGTGCCGACGGTAATCCAAACACGCATATTTTCATCGGTTCACCCGAAATTGTATCTGCGCTGACAATTGCCGGCAGTTTAACTTTTAATCCGCTTAAAGATACACTTACCAATGAAAAAGGCGAACAGGTAAAACTTGCTGAACCAAAAGGATACGAATTACCACTAAAAGGTTATGCAGTAGAAGATGCGGGCTTCATAGCTCCACCGGCTGATGGCAGCAAAGTGGAAGTAAACATTGACCCTGATTCAAAACGCCTTCAAAAACTGGAAGCTTTCAAAGCATGGGATGGTAAGGATTACATTGAACAACCGCTTTTGATTAAAGTAAAAGGAAAATGTACCACCGACCATATTTCTATGGCAGGTCCATGGTTGAAGTTCCGCGGACACATTGACAATATTTCCGACAATATGCTGATTGGTGCTGTAAATACCTTCAACGATAAAACAAATTCTGTTCTTGACACCGCATCCGGCGAATATATTGCTGTACCTGCTTTGGCTCGCAAATTTAAAGCACAGGAAATTGGTTCAGTAGTGGTAGCCGAAGAAAACTACGGCGAAGGCTCAAGTCGCGAACATGCAGCTATGGAGCCACGTCACCTGAATGTAAAAGCCATTCTGGTAAAATCGTTTGCCCGTATACACGAAACAAACCTGAAAAAACAAGGTATGCTGGGACTGACATTTTCCGACAAAAACGACTACGATAAAGTCCGCGAAAACGACACAATCAGTATAGTTGGTCTGACCTCTTTTGCACCGGGTAAAAACCTGACCATCGTACTGAATCATGCCGACGGAAGCAGGGAACAATTTGAAGCTGTACACACTTATAACGATGCACAAATTGAATGGTTTAAAGCCGGAAGTGCCTTAAATGCAATGAACAAATAACACTAACATTTTTTCTCTGAAAAAAAATTTCAAAAAAATAAAACATTATATTATATTTTACTGTTAATCATAAAAAAAATACTCAAATTAAAAAAATGTAGATGGTCATGGAAAAGGAATATTTAATTTACAAATTATCGGAAACGATTAAAACCACCAGTCGGATTGACAAGGAATTATTTACTCAACTTAATGTGAAACGTGGTTTACGAAACGAAGACCATTCCGGAGTATTAGTTGGCTTAACAAAAGTTGGCGATGTAGTTGGTTATGAAAAATTACCTGAAGGAGGCTTAAAAGCTGTTCCGGGCAAATTATTTTATCGCGGACTGGATGTTGAAGACTTAGTTCATGGCCTCATCAAAGAAGATCGCCTTGGATTTGAAGAAACTGCATTTCTATTATTAGCAGGCTATTTGCCGGATGCAGATGAGTTGAAAATTTTCTCCAAAATTCTGGTTGATAGTATGGCATTGGCTCAAAAGGCTACCATGAATATTATCGATCTGGAAGGTCAGGATATCATGAATATTTTGGCTCGTAGCGTATTGGAATTGTACACTTTCGATCCAAATCCGGATGATATTTCACGCGACAACCTGATTCGTCAGTCTATCGATTTGATTGCTAAGTTCCCTACCATTGTTGCATATGCTTTCAATATACTTCGCCACAGTCAACAAGGGCGCTCGCTACACATTCGTCACCCGAACGAAGAAATGTCGTATGCAGAAAATTTCCTGTATATGATGAAAGGTCCGAATAACTATACCGAACTGGATGTAAAACTGCTCGATCTGACATTGATTCTTCATGCTGATCATGGTGGTGGTAATAACTCAACCTTCTCGGTACGTGTAGTAAGCTCAACACTTACAGACACTTATTCTGCTATTGCTGCAGGTATTGGTTCATTAAAAGGTCCACTTCACGGTGGTGCAAACATCAAGGTAATTGACATGTTCAACCACTTAAAAACAGCTATAAAAGACTGGACAAACGTAAAGGAAATTGATACCTATCTGAAAAAAATGCTCAACAAAGAAGCTTACAATAAGAGCGGTTTGATTTATGGTATCGGTCATGCAGTATATACCATTTCCGATCCACGTGCCTTATTGTTGAAAGAAATGGCCCGTAAAATGGCTGATGAAAAAGGGCTGCAGAAAGAATTTGCATTCCTTGAATTGTTAGACGAACGTTCAGTAAATGCATTCATGACATTTAAGGGTGAAGGTATTGGCAAACAGGTATGTACCAACGTTGATTTCTATTCAGGTTTTGTATATGAAGCACTTGGTCTTCCAAAAGAAATTTACACCCCAATGTTTGCTATGTCGCGTGTTACAGGTTGGGCTGCACACCGTATCGAAGAATTAAACTTTGCAAGCAAACGAATTATTCGTCCTGCTTACAAAAATGTTGGTGAGCGCAAACAATTTATACCACTTAATAAAAGATAAAAAAAGCTCTAAATCCCTTTAAGGGAATTATAAAACAGAATTAATGAAGTTTCTAAACAAATTCAACTAATCATTTAATACGCTCCCAAAAGTCCCCCTCCCGGGGGATTTAGGGGGCTTTTCATTATGCAAAAAATTAAAGTAACTAATCCCGTTGTAGAACTCGACGGTGACGAAATGACCCGGATTATCTGGTCGTTTATCAAAGAACAACTTATTCTTCCATATCTTGACTTAGATATTAAGTATTACGATTTAGGTATAGAAAATCGCGACTTAACTAACGATGAAGTAACTGTTGAGGCTGCTAATGCAATCAACAAATACAATGTGGGTATTAAATGCGCAACCATAACACCGGATGAAGCTCGTGTGGAAGAATTTAAACTCAAAAAGATGTGGAAATCGCCTAACGGAACACTGCGTAATATCATTGGTGGAACCGTTTTCCGCGAACCGATAATCTGTTCCAATGTACCTCGTCTCGTACCGGGTTGGACACAACCTATCGTAATTGGCCGTCATGCTTTTGGGGATCAATACAAAGCTACTGATGTGGTTATCAAAGGAAAAGGCAAACTCAAAATGACTTTTACCAACGAGGCCGGAGAAACCAAAGAATGGGAAGTATACAATTTTGAAGGCGATGGCGTGGCTATGGCTATGTACAATACCGACGAATCTATTTACGGGTTTGCACAATCTTCGTTTCAGGTGGCTTTAGAAAAGAAATGGCCGCTTTATATGTCGACCAAAAACACCATTCTGAAAGCTTATGACGGACGTTTTAAAGACATTTTTCAGGAAGTGTACGAAAAAGAGTTTGAAGCTGATTTCAAAAAAGCAGGAATTACCTACGAACATCGTCTGATTGACGATATGGTGGCTTCGGCTATGAAATGGAGCGGTGGTTTTGTGTGGGCATGTAAAAACTATGATGGTGATGTTCAATCGGATACTGTTGCACAGGGATTTGGTTCGCTGGGTTTAATGTCATCGGTACTTGTTACACCGGATGGAAAAACGGTAGAAGCCGAAGCGGCTCACGGAACTGTTACCCGCCACTACCGCCAGCACCAGCAAGGTAAAGAAACTTCGACAAACCCGATTGCATCTATTTTTGCATGGTCACGTGGGTTGGAACATCGCGGCAAATTAGACGGAAACGATGCGTTGGTTAACTTCTGCCATAAATTAGAGGAAGTATGTATTGAGACAGTTGAAACCGGCGAAATGACCAAAGACCTTGCCATTTTGGTTCATGGAGATAATATCAGTCGTAAAGATTACCTGACAACTCAGGAATTTCTTGCTGCAATCAAACGTAATTTAGATAAAAAAATCTCATAACATCTAAATACCCTCTAAAAATACTGGTAATATAAGGTTTATAAAACAATTCTATGATTTTTTTAGCATAAGTAAAATTGTATATTTATTTAATTCATTGTATCTTTGTCAATAGTTCGTTAATCTTTCATTCACATTAAGCGGCTATAGTGCCGTATAATAGTAGCTCTTTGACATTTTGGCTATTTTTGAGTAAGTATGGTTTAATGGCAAACATCTCAATAAATCTTTCCAGCAGTAAAGTGTTGTG
>CAIQOG010000104.1 GCA_903873355.1 uncultured Bacteroidales bacterium | reverse complement strand
GAAATTGGCTTATTGCTTAATATCGATAAAGATCATCAGGAAATTGAGGAACTAATGCAGATTTTTGGAACGTTTCGCAGCAACACGAAAGACATTTTCATAACCAACCGCTCAAACCGTCTGGCAGCCGAACTTTCGACCGACGCTGAAAATGATTTTGGAGTGGATAAGGTTGTAAAAGCGGGGTTTACCGGAACTGACTTTGTGCAAAATGGCTTACAAATTCAGTTTTCTGTCAATGGAACTACAGTGAAAATGAACACCGTTGGCAAACATAATATGGAAAATGCGCTGGCTGCCATAGCTGTGGTAAGCCGGTTGGGAGTAAGCTTACAGACTTGTGCCGATGCGTTGATTCATTACGAAGGCATTTACCGCCGTCATCAGGTTATTGGCGAGAAAAACGGTGTGATGCTGATTGACGATTACGCTCACAATCCGGCTAAATGCGCGGCATCCATTTCAGCCTGCCAGCCTATTGCTCCGAAAGTAATCGCCTGGTTTCAGCCACATGGCTACGGTCCTACCCGCTTTTTACGCGATGACTTTGTTCAGGAAATTGCAGCCGTGCTTCGTCCGGAAGATGAAATATGGATGAGCGAGATTTTCTATGCCGGAGGAACTGCTGTGAAAGATATTTCGGCCAACGACCTGATTGAAGATATAAAACGATTGGGTAAAAATGCTTTTTTTGTGGAAGACAGAAATAATTTGGTAGAAGCATTAAAGCCTCATATTACAAAACCAACCGTATTACTTCTTATGGGTGCCCGTGATCCGGGTTTGGAAGTATTTGCCAACGAAGTTTTTGAGAAATTATAATTTCACTGAACAACACGGAAAAGCAAATAATTATACAGGTATTTGCGATCTTGTACTAAAAAAGAAATATTCCCGAATCAGGCATTTTTATATGTCGGTGAAGCAATTAATATTTGCATGCTTTGGATAGGACGATTATTTGAGTTAGAATTTCTGAAATCTCTTTCACCATTCATATCAACTCTCTCACCATATTTATTTACAAATCCCACTTCTCCATTAATTCTGAATTCGGCTACACCGTGTATAAACGGGCCCAGATAATTGAATTTCATAATACTAATTTTTAAAAGTTTTTAATCCTGTGATTATGATGTAAACATAGTGATAATTATTAATATATGATTCATTATCAACGCCATAGCATTCCATCCAATTGATGTAGTAATAATTTTAAATTATTATCCGCAAAGTGTACAGAAGAGTATAAATTATTAATTTAAAAGGAGGGCGTAGACCTGAAATCTATTGTTTAAGATGTCAGGGCAAAAGCCCCTTTGTTTGTACCATTTCATAGAGCTACGAAGATTTCCGGGCAACGCCCCTAAATATCGCTTCGTTAAAAAAATGCAATAAATCCAGTCAAATTATGACTAAACTAATTTTCAAGAGATTTTTATTCTAATTTGTGTTGTAGTAATAAAAATGGAATCTTTCTTAAATTCCGAGGAATGGAGTTTTTATATCCTTAATTCAGGACAATTGAATTAAGAATATTTGATTTTTGCTTGGTGAAAACTACGGATGAATTAATGTATTTTATCTTTTCAAAATATTTAATTATTTTGAATTAATAGTAAGTATTTCAGTGATTTGTAGTAAAAACACGAAGGATTGACATAAACACCTGAGCGTTTTATGTAGTGAACAGGTATCTTCATCCCACTACCTGAGAGATGGATGAAATTAATTAGTGATATTATGTTTTGCAATGAGAATTTTGAATGAATACAATAAAAAAAGGATGAGCTATCATCCTTTTTATAAACAAGTACTTAATGATCATTCAACTGTAAACCCCGTCGCTGAAATTCAGTCCAGTTGAGGTATTCGGGAGCTTTTCGTTTTTCAATCATGCTGAGGCAGTCATGTACCGGACACACAATTTTACACAAATTACATCCCACACAATCATCTTCTTTAATGGTGTAAGTATTGTAAGGCATCCCTCGCTCGATGGCAATGGCCTGATGCGAAGTATCCTCACAGGCAATATGGCATAAACCGCAGTGAATACATTTATCCTGATTGATATTGGCCACAATATGGTAATTGATATCCAGTTCTTCCCATTTGGTCATTTTTGGAACTGATAAACCGACAAACTCATCAATGGTTTTGAAACCTTTGTCGTCCATCCAGTTGTTCAGTCCATCGCACAAGTCCTCGATAATTTTATAACCGTGAAGCATGGCAGCCGTACAAATCTGTACATTGCTGGCACCAAGCAACAAAAACTCTGTAGCATCGCGCCAGGTGGTAATGCCACCAATGCCCGAAATCGGTATGTTTTTAAAAATCTCGTTTTGCGATAGTGTGGTGAGCATTTTCAATGCAATGGGTTTCACTGCCGGTCCGCAATAACCCCCAAATACCGATTGTCCACCCACATTTGGATTTGGCACAAAAGTATCCAGATTAATACCTGTTACTGATTGAATGGTGTTAATCAGCGAAAGTCCGTTTGAACCGGCTTCCACCACGGCTGTAGCGGTTGGTACTACCGAATGTACGTTTGGTGTCAACTTGGTAATAACCGGAATCTGAGCCACTTCCATAACCCACTCCACAACCATGCGGGCAATTTCAGGATCCTGTCCAACCGAAGCTCCCATTCCACGTTCAACCATTCCGTGTGGGCAACCAAAATTCAGTTCGATGCCATGAGCTCCGGTATCCTGCACTTTTTTCACCATTTCGTGCCAGCTTTGACGGTCGTTATCAGCCATAAGCGAAACCACCATTGCCCGATCTGGAAATTCCTTCATCACTTCCACAATTTCGCGCAGGTTGAGTTCCAACGGTCGGTCGGAGATTAATTCTATGTTGTTGAATCCAATGTTTTTGCGTCCATAATAATCGATGGATGAGTAGCGGGACGACACGTTCTTAACCTGAGTTCCCAGTGTTTTCCATACCACACCGCCCCATCCTGCTTCGAAAGCACGCATGACATTTATTTTTTTGTCGGTCGGGGGTGCCGAAGCCAACCAAAAAGGATTGGGTGATTTTATGCCGAGAAATGTTGATTGAAGATTAGCCATAATATCTTTTGTGTTTTATTTATTAATACCTTTGAACTGCCACGATTAAGACATACCCAAATAAGCCAGAATGCCTTTTGCAGCATCTTTTCCTTCCTGAACAGCATTTACCACTTCTTTTCCACCATTCACTGCATCACCTCCGGCAAAAACACCTTTCACCGAAGTTTCAGAATGTTCGTCTATCAGAATTCGTCCATGCTGGTGATTTATTAAAGCCTGTGAAATAAGCATTTCGAAAGGACTTTGTCCGGCAGCTTTGATAACCATATCTACATTGATGGTAAATGTTTCACCTGTATCAACCGGAGCACGACGCCCGGAAGCATCGGGTTCACCCAGCGTCATTTTACTGCAAACCAGTTGCTTAACCTTGCCGTTTTCGCCAAGTACTTCTTTCGGACTTGCCAGCCAAATACAGGCACAGCCATCTTGTTTCACCAGTTCAAATTCAAAATCGGAACAGGGTTTTTCGTTTTCGGTACGCCGGTAAATAAGCGTAACCTCGTTAGCACCGAGGCGTTTTGATTGCGTAGCAGCATCAATGGCAGTCATTCCCATACCAATAACAGCCACATTATCACCCACTTTTACCGAGGCATAGTCTTTGGTACGAATGTCGTACACAAATGAAATGGCATCCACCACGCCATCAAGATTTTCACCCGGAATTTCTAATGAGCGTGCCACTCCTACTCCAACGCCTAAAAACACGGCATCGTATTTTTCCTGCAGTTCTTTCAAACTGATGTTCACACCAAGTTCCATTTTGTACCGAATGTCGATACCGCCTATGGAAGTGATATAATCCACTTCTTCTTTGCAAAACTGAGTAGTCAGTTTATAAGCAGCAACACCATACGTGAGTAATCCGCCCCCTTTTTCTTCTTTCTCAAAAATTGTAACATCGACACCCTGCAACGACAACGCATGCGCACATGCCAAACCGGCCGGACCTGCACCAACAACAGCTACTTTCCTTCCGTTCGAAGGTTTTCGTTCAAACAATTTCCAGTTGTTGGCAATGGCTTTGTCGGTGGAATAGCGTTGAAGTTTTGATATGGAAATTGGTCTTTCTTCCAGCAAATTATACACGCAGGCACCTTCACAAAGCTTCTCAACCGGACAAACTTTCGAACAGGCAGCTCCAACGATATTGGATTTAAAAATAGTTTTGGCCGAACCTTTGATATTGCCTGTTACAATTTGTTTGATAAATAATGGCACATCGATGCTGGTTGGGCAAAGCTTGGTACATGGAGCATCGTAACAGTTTATACAGCGTGTAGCTTCCAGTACAGCTCCTTCATCGTGCTCAAATGGCGGACGAATTTCAGCGAAATTTTGCTCCAACTGCTGTGGGGTTAACCGATTATTCTGAATGGGCATGTAGTATAATATTTAAAGTAAATAGTAATGCCTAAAGTGCTGAAAATAAATTCAACACTTTAGAAAAAAACAATCTGTAAAAAGTTGTGGTATTTATAGAGCAACCAGTTCATCGTATGTTTCCGGACGTCGATCTCTGAAGAATTGCCAGGTGCTGCGAACTTCATCAATCATTTCAAGGTCGAAATCAGCTACCAGCAATTCGTCTTTATCTTCCGAAGCGCAGGCAAATATCTGACCTTTTGGATTTACAAAATAAGAACTTCCGTAGAAACGACCTACATTCCATGGTTTTTCTTCACCCACACGGTTAATGCAACCCATGAAATAACCATTGGCAGCTGCATGAGCCGGTTGTTCAAGTTTCCAGAGATATTGCGATAAACCGGCAGCTGTAGCTGATGGATTATACACAATTTCGGCACCATTCAAACCTAAGCAGCGTGCTCCTTCAGGGAAATGTCGGTCGTAGCAAATGTAAACACCAACTTTGGCATATTTAGTCTGAAATACCGGATAACCCAGATTTCCCGGTTTGAAGAAGAACTTTTCCCAAAAACCGTTGGTATGAGGAATGTGGTTTTTACGGTATTTCCCCAGGTAAGTACCATCAGCATCAATTACAGCCGCAGTGTTATACAAAACGCCGGCTTGTTCTCTTTCATAAATCGGAACGATGATTACCATGCTGTATTTTTTAGCGTAAGTAGCTAATAAATCGGTAGTTGGTCCGGGAACTGACTCAGCTGATACATACCATTTGGCATCTTGTCCGGGACAGAAATAAGGCGTGCTGAAAATTTCCTGCAGACATAATATTTGAACTCCCTGTTTACCGGCTTCTTCGATAAAAGGAATATGTTTTTGCACCATTGCATTAATGATTTCCGGAATAGTTCCTTCGCCTTCGGTCATAGGCAAACTCATTTGGATAAGACCTGATTTGATAATTCTTGCCATGAGATTTTAAATTTAAATTGGTTATGGGCTTCACACTAAATCCCTCTGACCTCACCCCAACCTTCTCCTAAGGAGAGGGAGCTAGAGTTTCGCTGGACTTTTGTGAGTGCAAATTTGAAATTATTCTGTGTTTGATAGATTTAAATCTATTATAATTTATCTTTAAGTCCCCTATCAGGGGATTTAAGGGGCTACTTAAATAACTGACGATAATTTTTTACGTTTGATAAATTTGCCGTAGCCTTTATTTACCAACACCTTTTCGCCGTTTACAGCTACTTTTCCTCGCAATACGGTGGCTTTGCAGCGTCCGGTTACTTCCAGCCCTTCCCACGACGAATAGTCGGCATTCATATGGTGTGTTTTGGCTGAAATAACGTGTTTTTCATTCGGATCAAAAATCACCAAATCTGCATCCGAGCCTACAGCAATTGTTCCTTTTTGTGGGAAAAGTCCGAAAATCTTAGCTGAATTGGTAGAACTGATTTCTACAAACTTATTCAGGCTGATTTTACCGCTTCCAACACCTTCGGAATAAAGAATTTCCATGCGG
>CAIQOG010000103.1 GCA_903873355.1 uncultured Bacteroidales bacterium | reverse complement strand
CTACCGGATCGATGGCTTCCATGCCTTTGGGGAATGGCGATATCACCGCCAATGTGTGGGTCGAAAACAATGGTGATCTGATGATGTATATTGGCAAATCAGACACATGGAGTGAAGGCACACGTTTGCTTAAAGTAGGTCGTTTGCGGATCAATATTTCGCCAAACCCTTTTGTAACTGGTAATTCTTTCGAACAGACTTTGAACTTGTATAAGGGTGAAATCGAAATTTCTGCCGGGCAGAAAGGTTCGAAAGTCAATCTCAAAGTTTGGATAGATGCCAACCAGAGTGTGCTCAGGGTGGAGGCGTCGGGCGACCATAAATTCAGCCTGAAATGTACAACCGAGTTGTTGCGTCTGCATCCATTCACTTTGCCTTCCGGCAATCATCCCCTGGCACAAAGTTTCCGGGGAGTGGTCAATGGCAATGTGAAACCTTCGGAAAGTGCTGATGTTCTGGTGCCGAAGACCGATGCCGTGGTTTGGTATCACAGGAACACTGAATCAATGTACAAAACAATCATCGACCATCACAATTTGAGTGGACTGGAAAAAACCTTTCCCGATCCGTATCTCAACCGTACTTTTGGCGCTCTAATGAAAGGCGAAAGTCTTGGCCGGACGAACGATTCAACACTGCAATCTTCGTCGGCAGGCAAAAAATTTACCTTGGAAGTTTATCCATTAACTGCCCAAACAAGTACCGTTGCAGACTGGGAAAATCAGCTTTCGACAATGATCCAGCGAATCAATTCTCAATCAATCAAATCGGACTACAAGCAGCATAGCGCCTGGTGGGATAAATTCTGGAACAGAAGCTGGATTTTTGTCAGTGGCGATGATGATGCCATTGCTGTTACCCGCGGTTATTTACTGCAACGTTTTATGGAGGCTTGCATGGGGCGTGGGCAGTCACCAATGAAATTCAATGGTGGTACTTTGACTTTCGACTACAAAGGAAAAAATGGAGATTTCCGCCAATGGGGTCCGGGTATCTGGAGCCAGAATGTCCGTCACTTATACTGGCCTCTGCTTGGCTCGGGCGACTTCGACCTGATGATGCCATGGTTCGATTGCTATATGAATATGCTGGGAATTCAAACCGCAGCCACTAAGAAATTATACGGCCATGGTGGTGCATTCTTCCCCGAGACGTTCAATTTTTTCGGCCTCTTTATTCTTGACGACTGGGGCTGGAACAACCCCGGGATAAATTCCGATACGCGCTGGATTCGTTACCACTATACGGGTGCCCTGGAGGTATTGACTCAGATGCTCGACTATTACGATTACACCCGCGACAAGGCTTTTGTTGAAAAATACATCGTTCCTTTTGCGACTCAAACAATCCGGTTTTTCGATCAGCATTGGAAACGTGAAAACGGAAAGATTCTTTTCTATCCCGCCAATTCCATTGAGGAGTATTGGGATTGCACCAATCCTGTAGATTATATTGCCGGACTCAGATACACCATCTCAATGTTGAACAACTTGAAATCCGACT